>NZ_QUWV01000042.1 GCF_003403295.1 Komagataeibacter melaceti
GGCCGTGATGAAATGAAGGAGATGAACGAGGTGGTGACCCGCTTCACCTCCTCGGTCAATGCGCCGCTGGTCATTGATTCCACCGAAACCCCGGTGATCGAGGCCGCACTCAAGCTGCATGGCGGCAAGCCCATCATCAACTCCATCAACTTCGAGGATGGAGAGGCGATCGCCAATGAGCGCATGCTGCTGGCGCGCAAGTTCGGGGCCGCCGTCATCGCCCTGACCATTGATGAAGTGGGCATGGCCAAGACGGCGGAAGACAAGCTGCGCATCGCCACCCGCCTGGTCGA
>NZ_QUWV01000043.1 GCF_003403295.1 Komagataeibacter melaceti
GCGCCGAGGGCACGGGCCGCATCCGCCCCGCCCCCGTGCCCCGCCGGCCGGTGTGGATTCCGTCGGTCGCCAGCCTGTATTCACAGGTGCCGCTGCGGCAGGAAAACAGCTATTTCTCCATCGGGGAACGCTGCAACGCCAACGGTTCGAAAAAATGGCGGCAGTTGCAGGAAGCAGGCGACTGGGATGGCTGCGTGGCGCTGGGCCGCGAACAGGTGGCCGAAGGGTCAAACGCGCTGGATATCTGCACAGCCTTCGTTGGCCGTGATGAAATGAAGGAGATGAACGAGGTGGTGACCCGCTTCACCTCCTCGGTCAATGCGCCGCTGGTCATTGATTCCACCGAAACCCCGGTGATCGAGGCCGCACTCAAGCTGCATGGCGGCAAGCCCATCATCAACTCCATCAACTTCGAGGATGGAGAGGCGATCGCCAATGAGCGCATGCTGCTGGCGCGCAAGTTCGGGGCCGCCGTCATCGCCCTGACCATTGATGAAGTGGGCATGGCCAAGACGGCGGAAGACAAGCTGCGCATCGCCACCCGCCTGGTCGAATTCGCGTGTGAAAAGCACGGCCTGCCGCAATCCGACCTGATGATCGACCCGCTGACATTCACCATCGGCACCGGCACGGAAGATGACCGCAAGCTGGGGGAATGGACGCTGGAGGGCA
>NZ_QUWV01000044.1 GCF_003403295.1 Komagataeibacter melaceti
CGTGCGTTTCCGCCCCATGACGCTGCCCGACCGCTTCATCGACCACAACACCCAGGCCGCGCAGTACCATGAGGCCGGGCTTGATGCCGTAGCCATCACCAATACCGCACTCGATGCGCTGGGTGTCGGAATCAGCATGACGCAGCCCTTGCTAAAGACAGCAAACGGACCGAAATCATGACAGCTATGAAACATGTCCTGAAAACCACATCGCTGGCGCTGTGCGCCGGACTTATGGCGGCACCGGTCATTCCTGCCGTCTTCCCCATTCCCGCGGCCCATGCCGCCAGCGCGAGCGACGCGCAGGTGCAGGAACCGATCAAGGCGCTTTACGCGGCACTGGACCGCGTGCAGGCCAAGGGTAGCGGCACGTTCGAGCAGCGCGCCCAGATGCTGGCCCCGTCCATCGACCATGCCTATAACATAGAAGCGGTGCTCGCCTCCTCCGTCGGGCCGCGCTATGCCGGGCTGCCCGATGACCAGAAGCAGGCCCTGCTGAGCACGTTCCGCCAGTTCACCATCGCCCGCTATGTTTCCAGCTTCAAGCCGGGCAGCGACGCGCGCTTCACCATCGAGCCGGGCGTGACCCCCTCCCCCGTTGGTGACGACCGTATCGTTATAACGCATATCGGCTCATCCGATGACCCGAGCGGCACGGAAATCAACTACGTGATGCGCTCTGGCCCCAAGGGCTGGCAGATCGTTGACGTGCTGCTCAACGCCCATATCAGCCAGGTCGCCGCACAGCGTGCCGATTTCAGCTCCGCGCTGGCCAGCGGGAATGTGCAGAAACTCACAAATCTGCTACAGAAAAAAATCAAGGCGTTCTCGGAAGACTGATACCCTCCTTCCCCGATACCCTTTTCTGATCAGCACCATGCGCGGGACCTTGCCGGAAAGATAATGTCTGTTTTCAACGCTCTTGTTTCACCCGCCGGACTGGCCGCAACCGTTGCGGCCGCCGGGTGCATGCAGGCAGCGCTAGGCACTTTTCTGGTCTCGCGTTTCCGCTGGCAGGAAAAACGGGTGGACCGGTCGGTGCCTATGCCACCGGTCTCCGTGCTCAAGCCCCTCCACGGCGATGAACCGCTGCTGGAGGAGGCGCTGGAAAGCTTCTGTACCCAGGACTATCCGCAGATGCAGATCGTCTTTGGCGTACAGTCCGAGGAAGATGCCGCCATCCCCATCGTGCGCCGCCTGATGGAGCGCCACCCGGATGTGCAGATGGAACTGGTGATTGACCCCACCTTCCATGGCATCAACCGCAAGATCGGCAACCTGATCAACATCATGACCCGCGTGAAGCATGATGTGCTGGTCATTTCCGACTCCGACATTCACGTCGCCCCCGACTACCTGCGCCATGTGGTGGGCGCGCTGGTGCCGCCAGATGTCGGCCTGGTCACCACGCTTTATGCCGGGCTTCCGGCCTCCCCCTCCGTGCCGCGCCTGCTGGCGGCGTGCCAGATCAACCACAACTTCCTGCCCGGCGTGATGCTGTCGCGCTATCTGGGGCGGCAGGACTGCCTTGGCGCGACCATGGCGCTGCGCCGCTCCATGCTCGATGCGATCGGCGGGCTTGAGGCCCTGGTGCCCCATGTGGCCGATGACGCGATCCTGGGCCGCTACGTGCGTGACCGGGGCAAGGACATCGCCATTGCCGCGTGCATGACATGGACCACGGTGGGCGAGACGGCGATGCGTGAGGTGCTGGCGCATGAACTGCGCTGGGGCCGCACCGTCAAGACGCTGGAGCCGATTGGCTATGCCGCCTCGGCCATCCAGTTGCCCCTGTTCTGGGCCACCGTGGCCGTGCTGCTGGCGCCACATGCGGCATGGACATGGTTTTTCTTTCTTGGTGCCTGGGGATGGCGGGCGGTATGTTCGCTCATCCTGGACCGGGCGCTGGCGCAGCGCAGCCTGCTGCCGTTACTGCTCCTGCCGCTGCGTGACTGGATATCGGCCGCAGTCATGGTGGGCAGTGTCACGGGCACCCGGGTTGCGTGGCGCGGACAGACGATGCATGTCACACCGCATTCGGTTATGACATCACGATCCCAGCCGGCTTCCCCCGGTGACTGACCCCCCGCTGGCAGGTTGAACTGCTGTAGAATACCACCTTGTCATCAATAAGAACGGGTCATAAGGGAACCCCGTTCCCCGCCAGAACCCGAGGATACGCGTAGCATGATGAAAACCCTGTTTCTCCAGCCGCCTTCGTTTGACGGATTCGACGGTGGGGCCGGTTCCCGCTATCAGGCCAAGCGGGAAATTAAGTCGTTCTGGTATCCGACGTGGCTGGCGCAGCCGGCGGCGATGGTCGAGGGCAGCCGCCTGATCGACGCACCGCCCGCGCGCATGGGCATGGAGCCGATCCTGGAAGACGTGCGCAACCGCGATCTCGTCATCATGCACACCTCCACCCCGTCCTTTGCGTCGGATGTGCGCGTGGCCCAGATGATCAAGGACGCGAACCCGAAGGTGAAGATCGGTATGGTCGGCGCGAAGGTTGCCGTGCAGCCGGAAGAAAGCCTGCTGAACGCCCCGCCGGTCGATTTCGTGGCGCGCAACGAATTCGACTTCACCATCAAGGAAATGGCGGAAGGCCGCGACTGGAAGGATGTCGATGGCATTTCCTGGCGCGACGCCGATGGCAAGATCGTCCATAACCGCGACCGCGCCATGATCGAGGACATGGACAGCCTGCCGTTCGTGACCGAGGTGTACAAGCGCGACCTGAAGATTGAAGACTACTTCATCGGCTACCTCATGCACCCCTACATCTCGATCTATACGGGTCGTGGGTGCAAGTCGCGCTGCACCTTCTGCCTGTGGCCGCAGACGGTGGGCGGGCACCACTACCGCACCCGTAGCCCCGAGCATGTGGCGGCCGAAATCCGCCTGGCGAAGCAGTATTTCCCGCAGGTGAAGGAATTCTTCTTCGACGACGACACCTTCACCGATGACCTGCCCCGCGCCGAGGCGATTGCCAAAGAGCTGGGCAAGCTGGGTGTGACATGGTCGTGCAACGCGAAGGCCAATGTGCCCCGCAAGACGCTGGAAGTGCTCAAGGCCAACGGCCTGCGCCTGCTGCTGGTCGGTTACGAAAGCGGTAACCAGCAGATCCTGCATAACATCAAGAAGGGCATGCGCGTCGAGACGGCGCGTGAGTTCACCAAGAACTGCCACGAACTGGGCATCAAGATCCACGGCACCTTCATCCTCGGCCTGCCGGGCGAGACGAAGGAGACCATTCAGGAAACCATCAAGTTCGCCACCGAGATCAACCCGCACACGCTGCAGGTCTCGCTGGCCGCGCCCTATCCCGGCACGTTCCTGCACAAGCAGGCGACCGAGAATGGCTGGCTGGATGAAAAGAACGCCGAACTGATCGACGATAACGGCGTGCAGATCGCACCGCTGCACTACCCGCACCTGTCGCACACGGAAATCTTCCAGAGCGTGGAGGAATTCTACCGCAAGTTCTACTTCCGCGCGCCCAAGATCGCCTCGATCGTGAACGAGATGGTCCGCAGCCCGCAGATGATGAAGCGCCGCCTGCGTGAAGGGGTGGAGTTCTTCCAGTTCCTGCGCGAACGCCGCGCCGCCTGATCGGGCCATGCCCTTTGTGCCGGGACCTTCGGGTTCCGGCATTTGTTTTTTCAAGCCATCCGGTTTTCCACCATGAAGCGCGTTATCATATCCGCCGATGACTTTGGCCTGTCGGAAGAAGTAAACGAAGCCATCGAGATCGCCCATCGGGACGGATTGCTGTCAACCGCGAGCCTGATGGTGGCTGGCCCTGCCGTGGCCGATGCCGTGCGCCGCGCGAAAAAGCTGCCGGACCTGCGGGTCGGGCTGCACCTTGTCGCGATTGAAGGCCCGGCTACATTGCCGCCTGCTGATATACCGCTGCTGGTGCCGCAGGACGGGCAGTTCCCCTCGGACCAGTTGAAGCTGGGGATCGAGTATTTCTTCCGCCCCGCCGTGCGCCGCGAACTGGCCGCGGAAATCGAGGCCCAGTTCCGCGCCTTCGCCGCCACCGGCCTGGCGCTGGACCATGCCAATGCCCATAAGCACATGCACCTGCACCCCACGGTGGGGCGTTACCTGATTGAAAGCGGGTTACGCCACGGGCTGCGCGCCGTGCGCGTGCCACTGGAACCGCCCGAGCCGCTTTATGCCGCCGGAACCTATACCGACACCATGGGCGATGCGGCGCTACGGCGCTGGACGGCGCTGCTGCGCCATCAGGCGCGCAAGGCGGGACTGGTTACGAATGATTCGTGCTTCGGGCTGGCATGGAGCGGGCATATGACGACCGAGCGCGTCTCGGCACTGGCCGCCCACCTGCCCGATGGGCTGTCGGAAATCTATTTCCATCCGGCCACGGCAAAGAACCGCCTGCTCCAGCGGCTCATGCCGACCTATGAACACGAAGCGGAATTCCGCACGCTGTGCGCGCCCGGCTTCCGCTCCGGTCTGGCGCATGCCGGGGCAATCCCCACGACATGGACGGATGTGGCCCGCGCCCACTGACGGGCCACATATACGCCTGTCCGGTGTTTAGCCCAGCTTGCTCTGGACCCATGCCTTGAGCTGGCTCTTGGGCATGGCGCCTGTCTGGGTCGCGACCGGCGCGCCGTCCTTGAACAGGATCAGCGTGGGGATGCCGCGCACGGCGTAATCGTTGGGCGTGCGGGGGTTTTCATCAATGTTGACCTTGGCGACGGTCAGCTTCCCCTTGCCCTCGGCCCCGATTTCATCCAGCGCCGGGGCAATCATCTTGCACGGGCCACACCATTCCGCCCAGAAATCAACCAGAACGGGTTCCTTTGATTCCAGAACAAGTTTCTTGAACTGGTCATCACTGACGGCAATCGTGTTTTCGCTCATCGCTTCATCTCTCCTTTGTGGCAGCCGGGGCTGCCCGCTGTTTTACTGACATGGCCACGTTGGCGCGGGTGGTCAAGACTGCGCCCCGTCCTTTGTCCCCACCCGGTCCGGCGCATTGCGGTCAAGCAGGGTGGCGGGCAGGATGTCAACGCGCACCCCTTCGGTCCAGACCAGCGCGCACACGACCCGCCGCCCCGGATAGACCCCGCGCAGCAGCGCGCGGTAGGCCGCCATCTGCCGCAGGTAGAGCACGGGAGTATGGGCCACATCGGCTGGCGGGTGGCGATTGGTCTTGAAGTCACACACTGTGACCGTATCCGCACCCACCGCCATCCGGTCCACCTGCCCCACGATCACCTGCTGGCCCACAATACCGGCCAGTGGCTGTTCGGCCCGGCTGCCGGGTGCGAACAGGACCGCGAGATCCGGGCTGTCCATCACTGCCAGAACCTGCGCCACCAGTTCCTCGCGCGCCGCGGGTTCCAGCCCTGCCGCCGGGCGGGACAGCCACGCATCGGCCAGCGCCGCGCGTTCGGGCACCGGGCAGTCCGGCAGGTACTGCAGCAGGGCATGCACAAGCTGGCCGCGTTGCAGCGCACGCGCGCGGTGGCTGGCCGCATCCGCCCGGTCACGCACCGTGGTGGCGGACAGGAGCGGGGAACGAACGGCGGGCTGCGGGCCAAGGGCAATGTCGTCCGGCCGGCTTGGCGCAAGCGGGCGGGCCAGCGGGGCCTCCACCGGCGGCATGACGGGTTGCCACAGCGGGGCCTGACCCATCCATTCGGGCAGCGGCGGGGTGGGCGGGCATGGCGGCTGTGCTGCGGCCTGTGCCGGGCCGCCGGTCATGGACGGGCTTACGCGCTCTTCCTCCAGCACCAGGGTTTCCCCTTCCCAGCCCAGATCAAATGGCTGTGCACGTGCGCCCGCGCTTTCAAAACCCTGCCGGCACAGGTCGTACCAGCATCCGTCCGGCACGCCACGGCGGGGTTCCCAGCCGCAAATGACCAGCCGGTCGCTGGCGCGGGTCAGGGCGACGTAAAGCAGGCGGTTATATTCCTCCGCCGCGTCCTGCCTGATCTTTTCCTGCAGGGCGGCGGTCAGGTCCGTGACCAGTTCGCGCCGGGGCACCCATATCGGGATATCCAGCTTCGTCCGGTCGTCAGTTTTCCATAACACGCCGGTATCGGCCCGGGGTGTTGCGATGGTGTCGGGCAGGATGACCAGCCGCGCCTGCAACCCCTTCGCGCCATGCGCGGTCATGACACGGACCATGTTGGCCGAGGCATCGGGTTCATGGCGCACCGTTTCATCCGATGCGTTGAGCCAGTGCAGGAACCCCTGCAGGGAGATGGCGTGCGTCTCCTCAAAGCGCAGGGCGGCGGAGAGCAGTTCATCAACTGGCTCCACCGCTTCCGGCCCAAGGCGGGCCAGCAGCCGCGCGCGGCCACCCAGCGGGCCGAGGGCCTCGGCCAGAAGCTGGTAGGGCGTTGCGTAATCCACCTGCCGGAACAGGGTGTTGAGCACATGCCAGGCGGCGGACCAGTCAGGCCGTTCGGCATGGCGGGCGCGCAGCACCGCCCATAATGGCTGGCCATCGCGCCCGGTGGCCAACTGCATGAGCGAGGGATCATCCAGCCCCCCCAGCGGGGAGGTCAGCACGCAGGCCAGCGTCAGGTCATCCTGCGGCAGCAGCAGTGCCGCGCACAGCGCCATGAGGTCACGCACCGCAAGCTGGTCGGTCAGCACGGTGCGCACCAGTGTCGCCACTGGCACGTCCTGCGTCTTGAGCGCACGGATCAGCGCCCGTGCGAAGGCGGAACGGCGCGGCACGAGGATCAGCACATCCCCCGGGGTCAGCGGTGCCTCGCCCGCCGGGGCCGGGCGGCGCAGTTCGGCCGCGATCCAGCCCGCCAGCGTATCCGCCAGACGCTGCTGCGCAGTGGACTGCCCGGCATTGAGGCGGGGTGCCGCCCACGGGCTGACATCCGTCTCATCCGGCACCACGGGCACGGGGGGCCAGATTTCCACACGCCCGCCCTGCCCGGGCCGGGCGGTGACATGGGCGGGAATGGTGCCATCGGGCTCCACCACGCCGCGCGCGGCGGCGGGATGGGCGAAGACGCTGTCCACCAGCCGGAGTACGGGCGCCGTGGAGCGGAACGAGACGGTCAGCGCCGGTTCACGCCATGGCATGTGGGCTGCCGCGGCACTCTGGCGGAAGCGCTGCCGCCATGCGCGGAAGGCCGCCGGGTCCGCCCCCTGAAAGGAGTAGATCGACTGCTTGTAATCCCCCACCGCGAAGATGGTGCGGGGGCAGCCATCGGCATCGTGCGTGCCTTCCCCGGCAAAGAATTCCGCCGTCAGCCCACCGGCGATGGCCCACTGGTCGGGTGATGTGTCCTGCACCTCATCAAGCAGGAGGTGGTCGATGCCACCATCGAGCTTGTACAGCACCCACGCCGCACCCGGATCGCGCAGCAGGTCGAGCGTGCGGTCAATCAGGTCATCATAATCCACCATGCCCTGCGCGCTCTTGCGGGTGGCGTAGCGCTCCAGCACCGGCTGCGCTACGTCCAGCAGCGCGCAGGTCAGTGCAAACACGGTAATGGCGCGCAACTGGCCATCAATCCCGATCACGCGTTCGGCCTCGGCCAGCAGGCCGTTCGCCAGTGCGGGGCGTGCGGCCTCCATCTTGGGGTTCAGGCCGCCGCGCTTGCGTGGCGCGCCGTCGCGCGTGACCAGCGCGTTGCGCCACTCGGCCCACTGTGCCGCACGGGTTTCAACATCCAAGCCCAGCCATGCCAGCATGGCTTCGGCCTGCCTGCGCACCGTGGGCGAACCTTCAGCCGCGACATAGCGCAGCCCGTCGCGCAATTCATCCTCATCAGGAATGGTGGCACAGGCCTGCCGGAGTATCTCGGTCTCGTTACGCCCGCTTATGCCCAGCAGGCGCATAAGGGCCGCCTCCACCCCCGCGCGATCGCTCACCCAGCGGCGCGCCACCGGCAGCATCCGCCGCGACTGGGCCTGGAGATGGCCGATCAGCGTGGTGAATTCGCCCATTCCCACCTGCCCCGCCAGCATGGCCACGGCCGGGCCGCCACGCTGCACCACATCTTCCACCGCCGCGCGCTGGGCCAGGCGTGCATCGGTTTCCTCGATCAGGGTGAAATGCGGGCTGATCGCGGCCTCGACCGGGAAACGGCGCAGCAGCGACTGGCAGAAGGCATGGATGGTGCCAATGCGCATGCCACCGGGCAGGTCCAGCACGCGGGCGAACAGTTCACGCGCGACGCGGCGCGTCTGCGCATCCGCCGGAACCGACAGGCGGGCAAGTTCCCTGTCCAGCTCCGCATCGGGCAGCATGACCCACTGGCCAAGGCGGTTCTGCAGGCGGATGGACATTTCCGCCGCCGCCGCCTTGGTAAAGGTCAGGCACAGGATACGGGCGGGGTCGCTGCCCGGCACGCGGGTTGGCGTGCCTTCACGGTCAGGCACCTCACGCGGGAGCATGAGGCGCAGCAGCCGGTCGATCAGCAGCTTGGTCTTGCCACTTCCCGCTGACGCCGACACGAACACCGAGGCCCGCGGGTCCGAGGCCAGCATCTGGCTACGGTTGGCAAGGCCGATGGCGTCCGTGCCGCCGGGCATTACGGCCTCGTTCATCCGCTGGTCTCCTCACGCGCCGCACTCCATTCCGCCACGCGCGCCAGATGCGCGTAATCGGCAAAGCGCGGCTCCTCCCCGGGGAAGGGATGGGACAGGTAGGGCTGGTCCGGGTTGTCATACGCCGTGACCAGCGCGCGCAGCCCCGCGCGGCACCCGGCAATGAGTTCGGCCAGTTCCTCTCCCTGCGCCACTTCCAGCACCTGGGCCGGGACATGGCCGCCAGTCAGCCGCCAGTACACCAGCTCCGTCACCCTGCCTGCCACGGGGGGCGGGAAACCGCCGCTTTCAATCATCGCGGCCTCCAGCACGAGCTGCGACTGCCAGCCTTCCACCACGCTGCGCCGCGCGGGCAGCGTGCCGGTCTTGTAATCGAACAGGCTCAGGGTGCCGTCGCCATACAGGTCGATCCGGTCCGCGCGCCCGCGCAGGGTGAACGGGCCGCCGGGCAGGTCTTCCAGCCGGATGCGCCCGGCCTGCTCCGTCAGCACCGTGCGGGGACCACCCGTGGCGCGGCGCGCGGCCTCCGTCGTCGCGCACCACGTCGCAATGCGCTCAAGCCGGGGGCCCCACCATGCGGCAAGGGCGGGACGCAGCCCGCTTTCACGCAGCACATCGGCAAACATGGCCTGCATCCGCTCCGCCCCCCCTTCGGGCCAGTCGGATGGATGGGCGCGGAACCAGTGTTCAAGTGCCGCGTGCACGATCTGCCCGTAATCGGCGGCGTCGGCCAGTTCCTCCAGATCCGCAAGGCGGCGCAGCCGGAGGATGCGCCGGGCATAGATGGCATAGGGGTCACGCATCCATGTCTCGATCTCGGTCACGGACAGGCTGCGCGGCCGCAGCCCCACCGGCGGACAGGGCCGGGGCGGGGAAACCGGCATGGGCGCGCCCGGCGGGCGGTCAAGACATTCCAGCCAGCGCAGCGCCGGGTGGGCGGGCAGCGCCCGCCCGTGGCCCGCCAGATAGGCATCAAGCCGCACCAGCCAGCGCGCGGGCACCGTGGGCGCCCCCTGCCGCCGCGACGGCACCGACAGCACCACATGCTGCGCGGCACAGGCGCAGGATACAAAGTCATGCGCCGCCTGCCCGATCCCCCATTCAGGCGAGGGCAGGCCGACACGTGCGCGCATGGGGCGACTCATCCATGGCCCCGGATCGGTGGCGGGGGGCCAGACGGTCTCCACCAGCCCGCCCAGCACGATGGTATCGGCTGTCTGCAACCGGGCTTCGAGCAGGCCCCAGATCAGCACGCGCGGGTGTACCATCGTGCCATCACGCCCGCGCACGGCGCGCCGGCCATGCACCGTCATGCCCGTAAGGGAGGACGCAAGCAGCCCATCCAGCGCACCCAGCCGGGAGTCCGGCAGCACGTCCGACCATGCCAGCAGGGCGCTGATATGCTGGCCCAGCGCGTTGCCTTCCTCGCCCGCCCACAGCCGGTCGGCCCCGTCGGTGGTGTCGGTGGTGGCCAGCGCCTGCGCGGTCTCGACCAGGGCAGCCAGCAGTGTGGGCACCGGCACCAGCGTGGCGCGCGGCAGAGCCAGAAGCGGGCCGAAAGCCGTTTCAAGCCGGGTGATGAACGCGCTGATTTCCTCCGGCGCATCAGGGGCGTCGGCCAGTGCGCCATGCGGGTCTTCCGCCGCGCGTTTCAGCGCCCCGCGCAATCCCGCAATGCCGGGCGGCGGCGCCGGGCCGCGCAGCACCAGGCGTTCAAGCTGGCGCGCGCTGGCGCGGCAGTTCCCCGGTGAAAGCCCGCACGCCGCCAGCGGATGCTTGATGACCGACAGCAGCGCCACGGGCGAAAGCCCGCCATCCACCGCCTGCACGATCAGCCGCACGAACGCGGCTTGCGGCACGGCCAGCAGGCTTTCGCCTGCGCTGTCATCGGCCAGCACGCCCCAGCGCGCCAGTTCCGTCGCCACGCGCCCGGCCAGCGCGCGATCAGGGGTAACAAGGGCGGCGCGCTTGCCGGGCTGCTCAAGCACCTGCCGTAATACCAGGGCGATGGCGGCGGCTTCCTCCTGCTGGTCCGTGCTGCGCAGCACGGACAGGCCCTGCGCGCCCACGGGGCCATCGGGCGCGCGCCACTGTTCCAGCGCATGGGCGGGCAGTAGCGCGCGTGACAGCAGGGCGGCGCGCGCCGGGGGGCTGCTGGCCACGCAGCCGGGGGGCAGGCTGTCCCACTGTTCCATGCATGCACGCTCCACGCCCAGTTCCGCCAGCATGTGGGCGGTGCCCGCCTGCGGGTGGTCGGGGGGCAGGTGCGCCCAGACATCATCGGCGCACGCCATGTCCACACCAGGCAGCACCAGCAGCCCATCGGGCAGGTCCAGCACGGCACGCAGCATGGCGATGGTGGAGGGCACGGCATCGGAAAAGCCCGCCGCCCATACGGGGTAGCCCGGCGGCGGCGGGCTGGCCTGCCAGCGCGCCGCCTGTGCGTGCAGCAGGGCGGTCTGTCGGGCGACGGGATTCATCACCCCCTGTTCGGCCAGCCAGTCAGGCCAGACACGGGTCACGATGGACAGGAAGCGCAGCGTCAGGTGCCAGTGGCGCGCGAAATCACCATCCGCCGCCAGCGGCAGGCGGTCACACAGGTCACATTCGGCCCATTCGGCTTCATCCATAAGGTCAGCCAGCGCGCGCGCCAGCGGCCATGCCTGATCCACGCCCTGCACATCACCAAACGCCTTACCCGCCTGCATGACCAGCAGCGTCAACGTGGCCACGCGCCGCATGGGGTCAACGGCGGGGGGCAGGTCCAGCGCGCTCTGACCCGAGAGGGCAAGCGAGGCCTCATCCAGCGCAGCAATGGGTGCGATACGGGGCAGCAGGATGGGGCGGCCATCGACCTGCCGCACGAAGGCTTCAGTCAGGGCGCGGGCGGCGCGGCGGCTGGGCAGCAGGATCAGGCCTTCGCCACATGCCTGCGGGTCATGTCCGGCCTGTTCCAGCCAGCGTGCCGCGATCTGGTCCACAAAGGGCACATGGGGCGGGATGACCGCCACGCGGCCACACACGCCCTGCGGTTCGCGCCCGGTCATATGTCATTGTCCGGGTCCGGGTTCATGGCCGCCTGGAGCACGCGCTCCGCAGCCCTGATGTCCTCCGGGCGGGACAGGTGGAACCACAGCGAATCATGCACGATCACCCCCAGCCTGCCCGCCGCGATGGCACGGTCCCATAGCTGGTTCATGCTGAACCCGCCCTGCGGCGCACTGGCGAACAGGCGGGGCGAGACGATCTGCACACCCGTGAAGACATAGGGCGTGATCTCACCCGCACGGGGGCGGCGGGGCCTGCCATGCACGTCAACGGCGAAGTCACCATGCCCGACCTCGCCAAAAGCACGGGTCATGGGGCCGAGCAGCAGCAGCGCGTCCATGCCGTCGGGATCGAACGCGCCCGCCAGCCGGCGCAGGGCGGGAACCGGGCCGTTGAGCCACATCACATCGCCATTGAGCAGGAAGAACGGGTCCGGCCCCAGCCGCCCCGCACGCAGGGCGGCGGCGGCACTTCCGCCGGTTTCCAGCAGGTCGGGCTCCACCTGTTCCACCGTCCGGGGACCACGCCCGCTGGCCGCGCGGGCCTGCAGGGCCGCATGGATGGCATCGGGCTGCCAGTGAGCATTGACCACGACCTGCCCCACCCCGGCTGCCTCCAGCCGGTCAAGCAGGTGGTCAAGGATCGGCTGGCCCGCCACGGTCAGGAGCGGCTTGGGCACCGATTCGCTCAACGGCCGCATCCGCCGCCCGACGCCCGCAGCGAAAACCATGGCGGTGGCGGGGATATTCACGCCCATGATGCATCTCCACTCAACAGATTTTCCACTTGCGCAATCCGGGCGTCCCACCCGGCAAGGCGCGCGGTCCGGCCACCCGCCGCATCAACCAGCAGGTGCACGCGCAGCGCGCCCGGCGGCGTAAGCGGGCCCAGACGCTCGGGCCACTCCACCACCACGATCCCCTCACAGGCATCATCCCATCCCAGTTCATGCAGCCCATCCGGTCCGTCAAGACGCCACAGGTCAAAATGCGCGACTTCGGCCACCGGCGCGTCATAGACCTGCACCAGCGTATAGGACGGGCTGGGCACCTCCATCTCCGCGTCATCACACAGCGCGCGCAGAAGGGCGCGGGCCAGCGTGGTCTTGCCTGCCCCCAGGTCCCCCTCCAGCAGCACCGCATCGCCCGGCCGGAGCAGGGCCGCGATGGCCCGGCCCAGCGCCGCCGTGGCATGGGCGTCCGGCAGGGGAATTTCACGCATGTCCGTCACTTTTCGCGGCTCCTGCAAGGGGTGTGGACCATGGCCCGATTGTGCCCCCACCCCGCGCCCATGCACAAGGGGCCACGCCGGGCCGCGCGGGTGGCAGCGAAAAACAGCATGGCCGGGACTTGCACATGTGCGGACAACGCCGCAAAACCACAGCCGACACACGCTTCAACCAGACCATGGATTGCGGGACACCAGAGCCGGACATGACCATGCCCTCCACCCCCACACACGTCACCGATGTCGCCATTATCGGGGCAGGCCCCGCCGGGCTGTTCGCGGCCTTTGAATGTGGCATGCTCAAGCTGAAATGCATCCTGATCGACGCGCTTGATGAAATCGGCGGCCAGTGCGCGGCGCTGTACCCGGAAAAACCCATCTATGACATTCCCGCCCACCCCGCGATCGAGGGTGGTGCGCTGATTGACGCGCTCGACCGCCAGATCGCGCCGTTTGACGTGCCGCGCCTGCTGGGCCGCCGGGTGGAAAGCCTGGAGGGCACGCGCGGCAGCTTCCGCCTTGGCACCAGCAGTGGCGACGTGATCCATGCCCATGCGGTCATCATCGCCGCCGGAGCCGGGGCGTTCGGCCCCAACAGGCCACCGCTGGAGGGGCTGGACGCCTATGAGCGCAGCGGGGGCGTGCAGTATTTTGTCCGCCGCCGCGCGGACTTTGCGGACAAGGACGTGCTGATCGCGGGCGGCGGGGATTCGGCGGTGGACTGGGCGCTCTCCCTGCGCGATGTCGCGCGCAGCGTGCAGCTTGTGCACCGGCGCGACCGCTTCCGCGCGGCACCTGAAAGCCTGCGCCAGCTTGACGAGGCGGTGGCGCGCGGCGAGATCGGGAAGATCATCGGCTACCAGCTCCACGGCCTGCACGGGACGGACGGGCGGCTGACCGGCGTGGATCTGGCAACGCTCGACAACACGGTCAGGCATGTCGCGTGCGACCACCTGCTGCCCTTCTTCGGGCTGGCGACCGATCTGGGGCCGATCGCGCAGTGGGGGCTGGATACCATACGCGGCACCATTCCCGTTACCCCCTCAACATGCGAGAGCAGCCTGCCGGGCATCTTCGCCGTGGGTGACATCGCGACCTATCCGGGCAAGCTCAAACTGATCCTGCAGGGCTTTACCGAAGGGGCGATGGCCGCCCATGCCATCCACCCCATCGTGCATCCCGACACGGCGCTGCATTTCGAATATTCCACCAGCAAGGGCGTGCCCGCGGGCTGATATCCGCCATCGCGCCATGTCATAACAGAAACGGTTGACCATTTTCCCCCGCAGGCGCATCCCCCACAGAAGATGACGCAAGGGAGGATGCTGCGATGAAGGTGATCGTTCTGGGCGCGGGTGTGGTCGGGGTGACAACGGCCTGGTACCTGGCGAAGGAAGGCCATGAGGTCTCGGTCATCGACCGCCAGCCCGCCGCCGCACTGGAAACCTCCTTTGCCAATGCAGGCCAGATTTCCCCCGGCCTGTCCGCGCCATGGGCGGAGCCGGGCCTGCCGCTGAAGGCGCTGGGGTGGATGTTCAGCCGCAAGGCCCCCGTCGCCATCCGCCCCCGCCCTGATCTGGCGCTGCTGCGCTGGATCGAGCAGTTGCTGGCCAACTGCAACGCGCATGACTACGACATCAACAAATCCCGTATGCTGCGGGTGGCGGAATACAGCCGTGACTGCCTTGACGCCCTGCGCAAGGAAACCGGCATTACCTATGATGACCGGCAGCGCGGCCTGATCCAGCTTTTCCGCACGCAGCGCCAGGTTGACCACTGCGCGCGCGACATGAAGCTGCTCGACCAGTGCGGCATCGCCCATGAATTCCTGAGCACGGACGACATCGCCCGCCATGAACCGGGGCTGGGGGAAAACCGGCACCTGTTCCGTGGCGGGCTGCGCCTGCCCGGTGACCAGTCGGGCGATGCGCATATGTTCACCCAGCGTCTTGCCGCCAAGGCAGAGGCGGAACTGGGCGTCACCTTCCATTTTGAAACATCCATTGAAGCACTTGAGGCCGCCGCCACCGAAATACTCGGCGTGCGCACCTCCACCGGGCGGATGACGGCGGATGCCTATGTGGTGGCGATGGGCAGCTATTCACCGCTGCTGCTGCGCCCGCTGGGCATGCGGCTGCCGGTTTACCCGACCAAGGGCTATTCGCTCACCATCCCGGTGACAGACCCGGCGCGCGCCCCGATTTCCACCATCTGCGATGACACGCACAAGGTCGCCATCACCCGGCTGGGGGACCGCATCCGCATTGGCGGCACCGTGGAACTGGCGGGCTATGACCTGCGGCTGCGCCGCGACCGGCGCGCGGTGCTGGAACTGGCTTTTTCGGAACTGTTCGGGGCCGGGGGGGATCTCTCGCAGGGGGCGTACTGGACCGGCCTACGGGCCAGCACGCCCGATGGCACGCCGGTCATCGGTCCGGCGGGGCGTTTTTCCAACCTGTGGCTCAATACCGGCCATGGCACGCTGGGCTGGACCATGGCCTGCGGGTCGGGCCGGGTGCTGGCGGACCGGATGAGCGGCCGA
This sequence comes from Komagataeibacter melaceti, assembly GCF_003403295.1. Taxonomy (GTDB): domain Bacteria; phylum Pseudomonadota; class Alphaproteobacteria; order Acetobacterales; family Acetobacteraceae; genus Komagataeibacter; species Komagataeibacter melaceti. The sequence goes on from NZ_QUWV01000044.1 coordinate 15,380, forward strand.
CGCACCGACATCCCCTGCCTCGACCTGTCGCCCGATCGCTACGCCGCAGCCTGACACCCGGGCGGATAATGCCAGACATAAAAAAAGCCCGGTATGAACCGGGCTTTTTTGTTAACCGCCACAACCAGCGCCGCAATGGCGCCGGTCATGGACAGGCCGCGATTACTGCTGCGGTGCAGCCGGGGCGGCTTCCTTCTTCTCACCATGATGGTGGCTGCCATGGTGATGGCTGCCGCTGTGGTGCTTTTCCTTCTTGGCGCCAGCTTCCGGCGCGCCGGGAGCAGCGGCGTCGGGCGTGGCCGGCGGGGCGGAAACGGCCGGGGTGGTCGGCTCGGCAGCGGTCTGCGCCATGACGGGAGCGGCAACGCCCATGACTGCAACAGCGGACAGCGCGGCCAGAATACGGCGGGGAGAAACGATCATATAAAAATACTCCAGAACACAGGATTTCTGTTCCAATGCGCCAGACGGGCGCATGAAGGCATCCGACCTGACTTCCCTGCTGTATCATAACGCAGGAAAGCCGTCTCGAATTAAAATTCCTAAATATTCTGGGAGCATCGCAGTTTTGCCCCAATATGACCGCAATCTCAAGCACTGAAACATTACTTAAGATTGCAGCCAGGGGCGCAGGGCCGGAAAATCAGTCCACCGTGCCCGAACGCTCACGCTTCTTGCGCTCATGCGGGTCAAGGTAACGCTTGCGGATACGCACGGCGGAGGGCGTGACCTCAACCAGTTCGTCATCCTCGATATAGGCAATGGCCTGCTCAAGGTTCATCTTGCGCGGCGGAATCAGCAGCAGGGCCTCATCCTTGCCCGCGGCGCGGATGTTGGTCAGCTTCTTTTCGCGAATCGGGTTCACTTCCAGATCGTTTTCGCGCGAATGCTCACCGATGATCATGCCGACATACACCTTCTCGCCCGCATCGACGAACAGGGTGCCACGATCCTGCAGCGAGAACAGGGAATACTGTGTCGTCGTGCCATCCTCGGACGAAATCAGCGACCCGTTGCGACGGCCCGCGATGGGACCGACATAGGGCTGATAGCCCGAGAACAGGCGGTTCATGATGCCCGAGCCGCGCGTGTCGGTCAGGAACTCACCATGGTAGCCGATCAGCCCGCGTGAGGGGATGAGGAAGCTCAGGCGCACCTTGCCACCGCCCGAAGGCTGCATGTCCTGCATGATGCCCTTACGCAGGGCCATCTTCTCGACCACGACGCCGGAATACGGCTCGTCCACGTCGATCAGGACTTCCTCAAACGGCTCTTCACGCTCACCGGTTTCCTCGTTCGTGCGGAACAGCACGCGGGGACGGCCGATGGTCAGTTCGAAACCTTCGCGGCGCATCTGCTCGATCAGGACGCCAAGCTGCAGTTCGCCACGGCCCGCGACCTCGAAGGCCTCGCTCTCGGGGCTTTCGGACACGCGGATGGCGATGTTGCCTTCCGTTTCCTTGAACAGGCGGTCACGGATCTGGCGCGACGTGACCTTCTTGCCCTCGCGGCCGCCCAGCGGGCCGTCATTGAGGCGGAAGGTCATGGACAGCGTCGGCGGGTCAACGGGGGTGGAGGGCAGCGGCTCCTTCACCTCGGGGGCGGCGATGGTTTCAGGGATCGTCGCTTCCGACAGGCCGGCCACGGCCACGATGTCACCGGCTTCGACCTCTTCCACCGGCACGCGGTCAAGGCCACGGAAGGACAGCAGCTTGGTCAGGCGGCCGGTTTCCACAACCGTGCCATCGGGGCGCAGCACATGCACCGGCATGTTCATCTTCGCCGTGCCCTGCTCCACACGCCCGGTCAGCACGCGGCCAAGGAAGTTGTCGTTTTCCAGGATGGTCGCGACCATGGCAAACGGCGCGTCCTTGTTCACCGCCGGCGGCGGGACATGGCGCAGGATCAGGTCGAACATGGGCGACAGGTCCTTGCGCGGGCCGTCGATTTCCGTGTCCGCCCAGCCCTGACGGCCAGAGGCGTACAGCATGGGGAAGTCGAGCTGTTCGTCATTCGCGCCAAGGGCGGCGAACAGGTCGAAAATCTCGTTATGCACTTCATCGGGGCGGGCGTCGCCACGGTCGATCTTGTTCACGACCACGATCGGCTTGAGCCCGCGCGCCAGCGCCTTGCCCACCACGAACTTGGTCTGCGGCAGCGCGCCCTCGGCGGAGTCGACCAGCACCACGGCGCCATCGACCATGCTCAGGATACGCTCGACCTCACCACCGAAGTCGGCATGGCCCGGGGTGTCGATAATGTTGATGCGGGTATCTTTCCACACAACGGACGTGCACTTGGCCAGGATGGTGATGCCACGCTCACGCTCCAGGTCGTTGCTGTCCATCGCGCGTTCGGCAACGTGCTGGTTCTCACGAAAGGACCCGGACTGTTTCAGAAGCTGATCGACCAGTGTGGTCTTGCCATGATCGACGTGCGCGATAATGGCGATATTGCGGATATCCATAACTGCTCTTGACCTGACTTTCCTTGGCGGACGCCATAAGGGCGCGGCGGCACATGCGGGCAACACCCGCGCATGCGGCGGCGGACTGGGTGGCTGGTGGGTGCGTAGATAACGGGGAAGGGCGCGGATTGCACGCGAAACTTCGCGCACAACCCCGTCACACCCCCTGCAAAAGGCCCGGTAGAGGGGGCCTGTGGATCAGAAATCCATGTCCTGACGCATGTTCATGAGCGGGCGCGCGCCGTAATGCGAGATCACTTCCGATGCCGCGACACTGCCCAGCCGCCCGCATTCCGCCAGCGTCCGGTCCGATGTCCAGCCTGCAAGGAAGCCCGCGGCATAGGCGTCGCCCGCGCCGGTCGTATCGACAACCTCGGTGCGCACGCTGTCAACGACGATGCGCTGCTGGCCCTGGATGATGACGCTGCCACGCTCGGAACGGGTCAGGACGGCAAAATGCGTCTCGGCGGCGGCGCGGCGGGCGGCTTCATCAAAATCATCGGTCTGGTACAGCGCGCAGATTTCATCCTCATTGGCGAAAAGGATGTCGATATGCCCGCGCACGAGGTCATGGAACGCCGCGCGATGGCGGTCCACGCAGAAACGGTCCGAAAGCGACAGCGCCACCTTGCGCCCCGCGTCATGCGCGATGCGCGCCGCGGTGCGGAAGGCTTCCTGCGCCGCCGGCGGGTCGAACAGGTAACCCTCCATGTAGATGACGCGGGAGGCGCGCACCACATCGGCCAGCACATCCTCCGGCCCGAAGCGCACGCACGCGCCCAGATAGGTGTTCATGGTGCGCTGGCCATCGGGCGTGACCAGAATGATGCAGCGCGCGGTCGGGTTGTTCACGCTCTCGTCACCCTGCAGCGGCACGGACGGGAAATACACCCCCGCCGCCTGCATGTCCGCGCCAAAGGCCTGACCCGGCGCGTCATCCGCCACCTTGCCCAGATAGGCCACGCGCGCGCCCATGTTGGACGCCACCACGCAGGTATTGGCCGCCGAGCCGCCGCCCATTTCCTTTTCGCGCCGGATCTGGCCATACAGCGCCGTGGCGCGTGCGGCGTCGATCAGCGTCATGCTGCCGGGTGTCATGCCATTGCGCTGCGGGAAGGCAGCTTCCACCGGTGCCAGCACATCAACTATCGCGTTGCCGATGCCCAGCAGATCAAACCGGCACTCCGCCGCCTGTCCCGAATTTTCCATATTCTGTTCCACTACCCGTTATTGATCCGTCACGTACGCGGCCATGGCGTCCGTCCGCCACGAAATAACCTCAAATATCGCGCATGATGGAGGCATCGCTATCATTGGCGGTTAACCGGCGCAATGTATGATGTTTTCACGACACCTTCCCTCAACGCCCTTGTCGCCATGATCGGGGTGCGTATAACCGATACAGGGGGCAGCAGCCTGCAACCAGCCCGAAAGCGTGACCTCCATCCAGACGGAACACCACGTTCCGCCGCAGCATAATCAAGCGGGGTAACTTTGTTTAGACGACGCAAGCCAGCCGAAGCCCAGCCACCCTCCCCCACGCCATCCCCCGTACCGCAGCCGGGCCGTCCGGCAACAGCCGGTGGCGCTTCTTCC
>NZ_QUWV01000045.1 GCF_003403295.1 Komagataeibacter melaceti
GGAGGGGGCGGGCGGCTGGGCCAGGATGTCATGGCCGGTGCCGGTGGAAGCCCCGCGGTTCATGACCGCCAGCGTCAGTGACAGCACCATGAACGCCGTGCCCAGCACGGCGGTGGAGCGCGTGAGCAGCGTTGCCGTGCCGCGCCCGGACATGAAGGAACCCATGCCCTGCGACCCACCGATTCCAAGGCCGCCACCCTCGCTGCGCTGGATCAGGATGGTGCCGATCAGCGCGATGGTGACAAACAGGTGCAGTAAAAGAAGAACTGTGATCATGCGTCTTTCCAGTTGATCCCCGCTGGCCGCGCGGCAATCACGACGGTCGGGCGGCGCGGACAAGCGGCACGAAGGTTTCGGCCTTCAGGCTGGCATTGCCCACCAGCGCCCCGTCCACGTGTTCGACAGGCAGGATATCGGTGACATTGCGTTCGTTAACGGACCCACCATAAAGGATTCGGATCGTTTTGCCAGCATCCCCGAACTGGCGCACCAGTTCTTCACGGATGAAGGCCGCCATATCGGCAATATCCTGCTGCGACGCCGCCGTGCCCGAGCCGATGGCCCAGACCGGTTCATACGCCACGATGCCCCGGAATCCCTGCGGCAGCGAGCCCTGTATCTGCCAGCCCACCGTTTCCTCTGATTCGCCGGAGGCGCGCTGGTCGGCGTTTTCACCCACACAGACGATGGGGGTCAGCCCCGCCGCCATGGCGGCCACGGCCTTTTCACGCACCGTCTCGTCGAGTTCATGGTGTTCGCCACGGCGCTCCGAATGGCCAAGGATGACATACTCCACCCCCAGATCCACCAGCATCGGTGCTGAAATGTCACCTGTATGGGCACCAGCCTTGTCCTGATGGCAGTCCTGCGCGCCAAGCGCCATGCCCGCCTTTTTTACCGCAGGGCCAAGCCGGGCCAACTGCGTGAAGGGGGGGCAGACCACCACATCGGCCCGCGTGGGCAGGGTGGCCAGTTCCGTGGCCAGCCCCGCCACCAGGGCATCGGCCTCAGCGCTCAGGCCGTTCATCTTCCAGTTGCCGACAATTATCTGCTTCATGTTTTTTACTCCCGCCCATGCCTTTGCCTGCGCTGTCCGCTGCGGGGCAGGGCATGGTTATCATGGCGCGCAGCCTACACCATGGCGCACCCGGCGTTGCAACCCGTGCGCACGCACAACGGGTGCGCGGGCACGGTAGTGCTGGTCAAACCGCCAGCGTGACCGTATGGTGCGCGACCGGAAAACAGGAGCCCCGCAGGCGCGCGTCGTGTGCATGCCATTTTCCGTCCGCCTTTTATCTTGGTCCCTGGTGCAGGTTTTTCATGCTATCTTTTCTGTGTCGCGTGTTCATTGATTCATGGGTGGGACGCATCGTCGCCGGGCTGTTTTTCCTCGCCTTCATCGGCTGGGGCGTGGGCGATGTGCTGATGGGCATCGGCACGGAACGCGCCGACGTGGCGGCCCGCGTGGGTGAGCAGACCATCCTGGTCCAGACCTACCAGAACGCGCTCCAGTCCGAGATGCCGCAGATCGCGCAGTCCATGCACCTGTCCGATCCATCGCAGATTCCTTCCGCCACGCGTGAGCAGGTGGCCCAGCAGGTGCTCCAGCGCCTGGTGCTTCAGGCCGAGATCGCGCTGGCGGCTGACCGGCATGGCCTGATCGTGCCCGATTCCTCGGTGCGTGACGAAATTTTCTCCATCCCCGCGTTCAAGGGGCGTGACGGGCGCTTCGACCGTGCGCTGTTCAATGACCGCCTGCGCCGCACCGGCATGTCCGAGGGGCGGCTGGTTGATCTGGTCCGGCAGGAACAGGCGTCGCGCATGCTGCTCCAGCCGATTCGCGATGGCGTGGGCGTGCCCGACGTGATGACCCGCCGCCTGTTTGATTTCGAGGCCCAGACCCGCACCATCGACCTTGTGCGCGTGCCCTTTGATACCCAGCAGCCCGCCGCTGCCCCGACCGAGGCGCAGGTCGCGCGCTACTACGCCAACCATCCGTGGGAATTCCAGGCCCCTGAATACCGCCATGCCCGCATTGTCGTGCTGTCGGCGGACACGATTGGCCATCAGCTCGACATATCTGATGCCGACCTGCGCGCGGCCTATCAGGCGCAGTCGCGCACCTTCAACACGCCCGAGCGGCGGAACGTGCAGGTCGTGACCGTGCCGACACAGGACCGCGCCATGGCCCTGCGCGCCCGGTGGGTGGATGGCGGAAACTGGGCGGATGTGCAGAAGGCGGCGGGCAAGGACGCCGCCGCCGTGGAACTGCCCGGCATCCGGCAGGGCGATGTGCCGTCCGCCGAACTGGGGCGTCAGATATTCGCCGCCCCCGCCGATGCGACGCAGGGGCCCGTCCAGAGCGAGGGGGGATGGGTCGTCTTCCGCGTGACTTCCATCACGCCTGCCCATAGTGCGGCCTTTGATGATGTGAAGCAGGCCCTGCATGACCAGATCGCCCATACCCGCGCCGATGCGCTGGTGGCGGAACGGGTGCAGAAACTGCAGGATGCGATTGCGGGGGGCGGGCTGGATTCCATCCCGGCCGATCTCGGCGCCGTCGCGGTTTCGGGTGAACTGGACCAGAGCGGCCTGACGCATGAGGGCACGCCCGCCCCCATACCGGGTGGCGATGCGGCGCGGCAGGCGATCATCGGGCGCATCTTCTCCCAGCCCAAGGGGGCCAATCCCGAACTGGTGCAGGGGCCGGACGGGGTATGGTACGCCGTATCCGTCGATGGGGTAACGCCCGCGCATGGGCTGGACCTGAAGGAAGCCGGTGCCCGTGTGGCAGCCGCATGGCAGGCCGAGGCACGCCGCCATATGGCTGACCAGCAGGCCACGACCTTCTACACGCAGGCGCAGGAACATGGCGGCCTGGGGCAGGTCACGCCTGCCATTGCCGGGCTGGAGCACAGCCAGCCGATCTCGCCCATCCAGCCCGCGCCGGAAATCCCGCGTGAGGTCGCGGCCCTGATCTTCCGCCTCGACCATCCGGGGCAGAGCGTGATGGTGGAAACGGACGGGGCCTACGTGGTCGCGACGCTGACCGGCATCACCCATCCCGACCCCGCCACGCGCAAGCCGCTTTATGACCGGGTGCGCGCCGGGCTGCTCCAGTCGATGGGCGATGACATTGAAATGAGCTACGGCAATGCGCTTGAAGGCATTGTCAGACCCAAGCCGAACAACGCCGCCATCCGCGCGGTCATGGCCGAGGTTACGGGCAGAGAAAACACGGGAACAGGACAGTGACAGCAGACGCATCGCGCATACGCCCCTCCTTCCGGCAGCCTGATGCTGCCCTGCGTGGGGAGGCCCTTGCCGCCCTGCGCGCGGGGAATGCCGCACTCACCTGGCGCGTCGAACCCGCTGACCTGCTGACCCCGGTGGCCGCCTTCCTGCGCCTGTCGCGGCTGGCGCGCAGCCATGGCGGCAGCAATGGCGGGCATAACGCCTTTCTGCTGGAAAGTGTTGAGGGCGGGACCTCGCGCGGGCGCTATTCCGTTATTGGTCTGCTGCCGGACCTGATCTGGCGCTGCCATGACGGAAGCGCCAGTGTCTGCCATGACCCGGCCGCACCCGTGCATGAATTCACGCCCGAGGCCGATGCCCCGCTGGTCTCCCTGCGGCGCATCCTGCATGAAAGCCGCATGACGCTGCCCGAAGGCATGCCGCCCATGACGGGGGGCGTGTTCGGCTATCTTGGTTACGACATGATCCGGCAGGTCGAATACCTGCCCGACATGCCCGCCGATGACCTGAACCTGCCCGAAGGAATCCTGATCCGTCCCGGCCTGTTCGCCATATTCGACACGGTGCGTGACGAGCTGCTGCTGGCCGCCCCCCTGCGGCCCAAGGCCGGTGTGGCGCCCGAGACCCTGTGGGATGAGGCGCAGGCCCGCCTGCACGAAGCCCGCGCCGCGCTGTCCACCCCCGTGGAACTGCCGGATGGCCCGCAGGACGGGATCGCGCCGCCGGTGCCGGAATCCAACATGTCGCGGGATGAGTTCTGCAATGTCGTGCGCAGGCTGCAGGACTATATCGCGGCGGGGGATGCGTTCCAGATCGTGCCGAGCCAGCGCTTCAGCGCCGCGTTCAGCCTGCCGCCCTTCGCGCTGTATCGTGCGCTGCGGCGTATCAATCCCGCACCGTTCCTGTTCTATCTGGACCTTGACGGGTTCAGCCTGGTCGGTTCCTCGCCCGAGATACTGGTGCGCCTGCGCGAAGGCACCATGACGGTCCGCCCGCTGGCCGGAACCCGCCCGCGCGGGAACACGGTGGCCGAGGATCTGGCGCTGGAAGCCGAACTGCTGGCCGACCCCAAGGAACGTGCCGAGCACCTGATGCTGATCGACCTTGGCCGCAACGATGTGGGCCGGGTGTGCGAACTGGGTTCGGTCCGGGTGACGGAACAGTTCGTGATCGAGCGGTTCAGCCATGTCATGCACATCTCCTCCAACGTGGAGGGACGGCTGCGTCCCGGGCTGGAAGCGCTCGACGCGCTCATGTCCGGCTTCCCCGCCGGCACCCTGACCGGCGCGCCCAAGATTCGCGCCATGCAGATCATTGATGAGGTCGAACCCACCCGGCGCGCCACCTATGCCGGGTGCATCGGCTATTTTGGCCCCGATGGGGACATGGACACCTGCATCGGCCTGCGCATGGCGGTGGTGAAGGATGGCCGGATGTACGTGCAGGCAGGCTGTGGCGTTGTAGCCGACAGCATCCCCGATGCCGAATACGAGGAAACCCGCCAGAAAGCCCGCGCCCTGTTCCGCGCGGCGGAAGAGGCGGTGCGATTTGCCACGGGTGAGGGCGGATAAGGCGATTTTATAGCGCCCGCAGGCATGATAGGATGGCACACGACATGCCGGGCCGGACCTGAAGGTTTGACCCGGCCCAGCGGAAAAGCCATGATACGACCATGATCCTTCTGATCGATAATTATGACAGCTTCACCTTCAACCTCGTCCATTATCTGGGGGATCTGGGGGAGAAGTGTGACGTCTATCGCAACGATGCGATCAGCGTGGCTGACGCGCTGGCGCTGCGGCCCGAGGCCATTGTCATCTCCCCTGGCCCATGTTCGCCCAACGAGGCCGGTATATGCTGTGACCTGATTGCCGAGGCGGCAGGCAAGGTGCCGGTATTCGGTGTCTGTCTTGGTCATCAGGCCATCGGGCAGGTGTTTGGCGGGCAGGTGGTGCGCGCGCCGGTGCCCATGCATGGCAAGGTCTCGCCGGTCTATCACGATGGCACGGGCATTTTTGCCGGCATCCCGGAGCCGTTCAACGCCACCCGCTACCACAGCCTGACCGTTGATCCCGACACGCTGCCCGATACGCTGGCCGTCACCGCACGGTCATCGGACGGGGTGATCATGGGGCTGCGCCACGCCAGCCTGCCGATATTTGGCGTGCAGTTCCACCCTGAAAGCATTGCATCCGAATACGGCCATGAAATCATGGCCAATTTCCTGTCCCTTGCGCGGGGCCGGAACACACCGCGCAAGGCTGCCTGAGCGGCCATGAACAGCAGCACGGACCCCGCCCCGGCCCGCGAGGCAGAGTTCAGGGACATCCTCGCCCACCTGCTGGCGGGGCAGGACCTGTCACCCGCCATGGCGGGGGCGGCGTTCGGACAGATCATGGATGGCGCGGTGGGGGAAATCCCGCTGGCTGCCTTCCTGACCGCACTGCATATACGTGGCGAGAGCGTAACCGAACTGCATGCCGCCGTACGGGCCATGCGCGCACGTATGCTGGCGGTGCCGGACATGCCGGCGGGCGCCATGGATGTATGCGGCACCGGCGGTGACGGGCTGGGCACGCTCAATGTCTCCACCGCCGTGGCCTTCGTGCTGGCGGCGCTCGGGGTGCCGGTGGTCAAGCATGGCAACCGGGCGCTGTCCTCGCGCTCCGGGGCTACGGATGTGCTGCTGGAACTCGGCGTGCCCCTGCCGGTGGAAAACGGGCAGATCCGCGCAATGATGGCGCGCCACTGCGTGACGTTTCTTGCCGCGACCAGCCACCACCCGGCCATGCGGCATGTGGGCGCGGTGCGGCGCGGCCTGGGTTTTCGCACCATTTTCAATCTTGTCGGCCCGCTGTGCAATCCCGCCGGGGTTACGCGGCAGCTTGTGGGCGTGTTCTCCCCCACGTGGCTGGAAGTCATGGCCCGAACCCTGCGTGAAGCCGGGTCGGAGCGTGTCTGGGCGGTCAGCGGCGAATGTGGCGGGGGGCGGTTCATTGATGAAGTGACCCTTGCCGGTCCCACCCATGCCTGCGTGCTGGAGGGGGGCGAGATCTTCTCCCTCGCCCTCGACCCGGCGGCAACGGGCCTTACGCCCGCGCCGATCAGCGCCATCGCGGGGGGCACGCCCGCCCATAACGCCCGCGCGCTGCGCGAACTGGCCGAAGGGGCGGCGGGCGCGTACCGTGATACCGTCCTACTCAACGCGGCGGTGGCGCTGCATGTGGCGGGGCGGGGCGACACCATCATCCGGGGCGGCGGGATTGACTATGCCGCCCTGCGCGGGAACATCGCCATTGCGGCCGAAGTTCTTGATCGTGGCGCGGTGCTTGCCGTGCTGGAGGCTGTCCGGAAGTTCCGGGCGGATGAGCCTAACAGAGTAACAGGGTAGAAAATGAACGACACGCCAATGACCTCCCCCCAGACAGGTAGTGTCCAGCCCGCGGATGAAGATGGCATCCCCGATGTTCTGGAACGTATCTGTGCACGGACACGGGTGGACGTGGCGCAGCGCGCGAAAGTCATGCCGCTGAAGGAAATCACGGCCCGCGCGCGGGAAGTGAACACGCCGCCGCGTGGCTTTGGCCAGGCGCTCAAGCAGAAAACCGCCGACCACCAGATCGGCCTGATTGCGGAAATCAAGAAGGCCTCGCCTTCGGCCGGTATCCTGCGCCCGGATTACGAGCCCACGGTCATTGCCGCCGAATATGAAAAGGCGGGGGCCGCCTGCATCTCGGTCCTGACGGAAGGTTCGTGTTTCCATGGCAGCGCGGAAGACCTGACCCGTGTGCGAGAGGCGTGCAAGCTGCCGCTGCTGCGCAAGGATTTCATCATCGACCCGTGGCAGGTGCATGAAAGCCGCCTGATCGGGGCGGACTGCATCCTGCTCATCATGGTGATCCTGACCGATGCCGAGGCGGCTGAACTGCTCGACATCGCGCGCGGGCTGGACATGGACGTGCTGGTCGAGGTGCATGACGAGCAGGAACTGAACCGCGCGCTGGCGCTCGATACTTCTCTGATCGGCATCAACAACCGCAATCTCAAGACACTGCAGACCGATATCCAGACCACGCTGGACCTCGCCCCGCTGGTGCCGCCGGACCGGATCATCGTGTCCGAAAGCGGTATCCGCACGCATGCGGATGTATTGCGGCTCAACGCGGTGGGGGCCTCGGGCTTTCTGGTGGGTGAAAGCCTGCTGCGGCAGGAAGATGTGGGGGCTGCCGTCCACGCCCTGCTGGGCACCACCGCCACCGGGACCGCGCCATGACATCGCCCCGCCTGTCACATCTGGACGCGGCGGGGCACGCGGTCATGGTCGATGTCTCGGCCAAACCCGATACGCGGCGTGAGGCGGTGGCGCACGGTCTGGTCAGGATGCGCCCCGAGACACTGGCCATGATCATGGCGGGGCAGATGCCCAAGGGCGACGTGCTGGCCACCGCGCGCATTGCGGGCATCATGGCGGCCAAGAAGACATCGGACCTGATCCCGCTGTGCCACCCGCTGGCCATTTCCTCCGTGCGGGTGGAGCTTGCGCCCGATGCGGCGGGGCAGGGGGTGGAGATCACCGCCCGTGTGCGCACCACCGGGCCGACCGGCGTGGAAATGGAGGCCCTGACCGCCGCCTCCGTCGCCGCGCTGACGCTGTATGACATGTGCAAGGCCGTCGAGCGGGACATGGAGATCTGTCAGATACACGTGATCCATAAATCCGGCGGGGCTTCCGGTACTTATAACCGCGTGGCGCCCCCATGACGGAACGGGACCCCATTTCGCACCTGTAACGCCCATGTCGTGGCAGGAGCGCAGGCAAGAGCGCTCTGGCAACAAGAAGCAAGGACCTTCGATGAGTAACGAGACAGATCCCGGCCTGTCAGGTGGCCATAACAGCCGGACCATGGCCGAGGCCGACCTCAAGCACGCCTATTACCAGATGGTGCTTATCCGCCGGTTCGAGGAGCGCGCGGGCCAGTTGTATGGCATGGGGCTGATCGGGGGGTTCTGTCACCTCTATATCGGCCAGGAAGCGGTCGTGGTCGGGATTCAGGCGGAGCTGAAGCAGGGGGACAAGATCATCACCTCCTACCGTGACCACGGGCAGATGCTGGCGGCGGGCATGGACCCGCGCGGGGTGATGGCGGAGCTGACCGGGCGTGAGGGTGGCTATTCCCACGGCAAGGGCGGCTCCATGCACATGTTCTCCTCCGAGAAGCATTTCTATGGCGGGCACGGCATCGTGGGCGCGCAGGTCTCGCTCGGGATCGGGCTGGCCTTTGCCAACAAGTACCGTGGCACGGATGAGGTCTCGGTCACCTATTATGGTGAAGGCGCTTCCAACCAGGGCCAGGTTTACGAGAGCTTCAACCTCGCGGCCCTGCACAAGCTGCCCTGCCTGTTCGTGCTCGAAAACAACCGCTACGGCATGGGCACCAGCGTCGAGCGTGCTTCGGCATCGAAGGAACTGTGGCGCAATGGCGAACCGTGGGGCATCCCCGGCATGCATGTCGATGGCATGGACGTGAACGCCGTGCGCGCGGCGGCGCATGAGGCCGTGGCCCATTGCCGCGCGGGCAAGGGCCCGGTGCTGATGGAGGTCGATACCTATCGCTACCGTGGCCATTCCATGTCGGACCCGGCAAAATACCGCCAGCGTTCCGAGGTGGATGAAATACGCAAGAACCATGACCCCATCGACCGCGTGCGGCGCGAGCTGCTGGAAATGGGCGTGGCCGAGGGCGAACTAAAGGCCATGGATGACAAGGTGCGTGAGATCGTGACCGATGCGGCGACATTCGCCCAGACCAGCCCCGAACCGGACCCGTCGGAGCTGTGGACAGATGTGCTGGTGGAAAGCTGATTAAAGATGGCAACAGAAATACTTATGCCCGCCCTGTCCCCCACCATGACAGAGGGCAAGATGACCCGCTGGCTGCGCAGGACGGGGGATGCGGTCGCCGCGGGTGACGTGATTGCGGAAATCGAGACGGACAAGGCCACGATGGAAGTCGAGGCCGTGGACGAAGGGATCATGGGCCGCATCCTGGTGGCGGAGGGGACGGAGAACGTGCCCGTCAACACCCCCATCGCCATCCTGCTGGCGGAAGGTGAGGACGCCGACGCCCAGCCCGCTACAGCCCAGCCCGCACCGACCACGCAGGCACAGCCCCAGCCTGCTGGTGCACCTGCCGCACCCGCCCCGTCGGGCAGCGCGCCCGCTCCCGCCCAGCCGGAAAAGGACTGGGGTGAGTGTAGCGAGATCACGGTGCGTGAAGCCCTGCGCGACGCCATGGCCGCCGAACTGCGCCGTGATGAGGATGTGTTCCTGATCGGTGAGGAAGTGGCCCAGTACCAGGGGGCCTACAAGGTCTCGCAGGGGCTGCTGGACGAGTTCGGGGAAAAGCGGGTGATCGACACCCCCATTACCGAACAGGGCTTTGCCGGCATGGCCATTGGCGCGGCGCTGACCGGGCTGAAGCCGATTGTCGAGTTCATGACCATGAACTTCGGCATGCAGGCCATTGACCAGATCATCAATTCCGCCGCCAAGACGCGCTACATGTCCGGCGGGCAGATGTCCTGCCCCATCGTGTTCCGTGGCCCCAATGGTGCCGCCGCCCGCGTGGGCGCGCAGCATTCGCAGTGCTATGCAAGCTGGTACGGCCATGTGCCGGGGCTGAAGGTGGTCGCGCCATGGTCGGCAGCGGATGCCAAGGGCCTACTGCGCGCGGCGATCCGTGACCCCAACCCGGTCATCTTCCTTGAAAACGAGATCCTGTACGGACAGCGCTTTCCCTGCCCGGTAGATGAGGACTTCATCCTGCCCATCGGCAAGGCCAAGGTAGAGCGCGAAGGCCGGGACGTGACCATCGTGACGTTCTCCATCATGGTTGGCGTGGCCCTTGATGCGGCGGAAAAACTGGCCGCGCAGGGGATCGAGGCGGAAGTCATCAACCTGCGCACCATCCGCCCGCTGGATACGAAAACCGTGGTGGACAGCGTGAAGAAGACCAGCCGCCTCGTCTGTGTGGAGGAAGGCTGGCCGTTCGCCGGTATTGGCGCGGAAATCGCGATGCAGGTGATCGAACATGCCTTCGATTACCTCGACGCGCCGCCGGTGCGCGTGGCGGGCGCTGATGTGCCGATGCCGTTTGCCGCCAATCTTGAAAAACTTGCCCTGCCCAATGCGGACTGGATCATCAATGCCGTCCGGCAGGTTGTGTGAGGGAACGCACGATGTCGATCAACATCCTGATGCCGGCGCTTTCCCCCACCATGAAGGAAGGCAAGCTGGCCCGCTGGCTCAAGGCGGAAGGCGACAGTATCGCGTCCGGTGACGTGATTGCGGAAATCGAGACGGACAAGGCCACGATGGAAGTCGAGGCCGTGGACGAAGGGATCATGGGCCGTATCCTCGTGCCCGCCGGGACCGAGGGCATAGCCGTCAACGCGCCGATCGCCATACTGGTGGCCGAGGGTGAAAGCGTGCCTGATGCGCCTGCATCCGCGCCGGAAACCAGGCCCACCACACCTGCCGCCGCCGCGCCTGCGGCCAGCCCCGCCGTGGCGGCTGGTGCTACGCCGGTTGCGTCACCTGCCGCCGCTGCCGCTCCTGCGGGCCGCAGCCGTGTTTTCGCATCCCCGCTGGCGCGCCGTATCGCGGCACAGAAGGGCATTGACCTCGCCACGCTGAAGGGCAGCGGCCCCAGCGGGCGCATCGTGCGCCGGGACGTGGAGCAGGCCGCCAGCGCACCTGCCGCCGCCCCCGCGCCGAAGGCTGCCCCGGCCGCGACTGTGGCGGGTGGAAATTACGAAAGCGTGCCCCATTCCAGCATGCGCAAGGTCATCGCGCGCCGCCTGACGGAAGCGAAGACCACCATTCCGCATTTCTATGTGGAAATGGATGTGAAACTGGACGCCCTGCTGGCGCTGCGCAGCCAGATGAACGCGGCCTCGCCCGCCGAGGGGCCGGGATCGTACAAGATTTCGGTCAATGACATGCTGGTCAAGGCGGCGGCGGTCACGCTGCGCCGGGTGCCCAAGGTCAACGTCTCGTACACCGAGGAGGCGATGCTGGTTCACAACGATGTGGACATCTCGGTCGCCGTGTCCATCCCTGACGGGCTGATCACGCCCATCGTGCGCCAGGCCGATACCAAGAGCCTGCGCCAGATCAGCCAGGAAACGCGCGATCTGGTGGCCCGTGCACGGGCGGGCAAGCTGAAGCCGGAGGAATTCCAGGGCGGCACCTTCTCCATTTCCAACATGGGAATGTACGGGGTGAAATCCTTCTCCGCCATCATCAACCCGCCACAGGCCGCGATCCTGGCCATTGCGGCGGCCGAGCGCCGGCCGGTGGTCGGGGATGAGGGGATCACGGTCGCCACTGTCATGACCGTGACGCTGTCGGTCGATCATCGCGTGGTGGATGGCGCGCTGGCGGCGGAATGGGTATCGGCTTTCCGCACGGTTGTGGAAAACCCGATGAGCCTTGTGGTCTGAGGAAACGGTCCAGATGAGCACCACACAATTTGATGTCATCATTATCGGCGGTGGCCCCGGCGGGTATGTCGCGGCCATCCGTGCGGCCCAGCTCGGGCTGAAAACCGCCGTGGTCGAGGCCGCGCAGCTTGGCGGCATCTGCCTCAACTGGGGCTGTATCCCGACCAAGGCGCTGCTGCGCGCGTCCGAGATCAACCACCTGCTTCATGACCTCGACGGCTTCGGGTTCGCGGCGGACAACATCCGTTTCGACTTCGCCCGGGTCATCAAGCGCTCGCGCGATGTCTCGGCCCAGCTTTCCGCCGGGGTGAGCCACCTGCTCAAAAAGCACAAGGTCACGGTCATCAACGGGTTCGGTAAGCTGGCCGGTACGCAGGGCGGTCTGCGCAAGGTCTCGGTCAGCCGCGATGGCGCGGAGACCGCGGCCCTGACCGCGCCCCATGTCATCGTGGCCACGGGTGCGCGCGCGCGTGTCCTGCCGGGGCTGGAGCCGGATGGCCGACTGATCTGGTCCTACCGCGAGGCCATGACGCCAACAGCCCTGCCGCGCAGCCTGCTGGTGATCGGGTCGGGCGCGATCGGGGTGGAATTCGCCTCGTTCTACCGCAACATGGGCGCGGAGGTCACGATTGTGGAGGTGGCCGACCGCATCCTGCCGGTGGAAGATGCGGAGATCAGTACCTTTGCCCGCAAGGCCCTTGAAAAGCAGGGCATGAAGATCCTGACCGGCGCCAAGCTGGGCACGATCGCAAAGGGCGACAACTCCGTGACCGTGGATGTTACCGCGGGCGGGAAGACGCAGCAGGTTACGGTGGAGCGGGTCATTTCCGCCGTGGGTATTGTCGGCAATGTCGAGAATATCGGGCTGGAAGGCACCGCGATCGAGGTGGCGGGCACCCACATCAAGGTCGATCCCTACTGCCGCACGGGCGAGAAGGGGGTTTACGCCATTGGCGACATCGCGGCCCCGCCGTGGCTTGCCCACAAGGCCAGCCATGAGGGCGTGATGGTGGCGGAGATGATCGCGGGCCGTACGGTCCACCCGATCAGCCCGCTCAACATTCCCGGCTGTACCTACTGCCGCCCGCAGGTGGCCTCCGTCGGGCTGACGGAAGCACGCGCCAAGGAAGCGGGCTACAAGCTCCGTATCGGGCGCTTCCCCTTCATCGGCAATGGCAAGGCCATCGCGATGGGTGAACCCGAAGGGCTGGTGAAGACCATATTCGACGCGGAAACCGGCGAATTGCTGGGCGCGCACATGGTCGGGGCGGAAGTGACGGAAATGATTCAGGGCTATGTCATCGCCCGTACGGGTGAACTGACGGAAGCCGAACTGAAGGAGACCGTCTTCCCCCATCCCACCATCTCGGAAACCATGCACGAGGCCGTTCTGGCGGCGTATGACGGCGCACTGCATATCTGATCGTGCGGTTGTGATCCGTTCCGGGGGGGAAGGGGGTATGAACGCTTGACGCGGTGCGGCAGGCGTTACACTTCTGGCTATCGGCCTGTTTGCAGGGAATTTGTGCCATGTCTGTGCGTGTGATGATCGACCACCGTAAAAAGGGTGACCCCGCCCTGCGCCACCCGGAAAAGGCGCACAGGCCCGATAACCCGATCGCGCGCAAGCCCGACTGGATACGCGTGCGCGCCCCCAACCACCCCACGTACCATGAAACACGCAAGCTCATGCGTGATAACAAGCTGGTCACGGTGTGTGAGGAGGCAGCCTGCCCCAATATCGGGGAATGCTGGTCGCAGCGGCACGCGACCATGATGATCATGGGCGAAATCTGCACCCGGGCCTGCGCGTTCTGCAACGTCACGACCGGGCTGCCCCACGCGCTTGACCCCGATGAGCCGGAACGGGTGGCCGATGCCGTGGCGCGGCTGGGGCTGCGGCATGTGGTGATCACCTCGGTCGATCGTGACGACCTGGCCGATGGGGGCGCGCAGCACTTCGCGCGCGTTATCGGGGCCATACGCGCCAGCGCGCCTGATACCACCATCGAGATCCTGACGCCTGACTTCCTGCGCAAGCCCGGCGCGCTGGAGGTCGTGGTCCGTGCGCGGCCCGATGTGTTCAACCACAACCTGGAAACCGTGCCCCGGCTCTATCCCGGCATCCGGCCCGGTGCGCGCTATTACCAGTCGCTGCGCCTGCTTGATGACGTGAAACGGCTTGATCCCTCCATCTTCACGAAATCGGGACTGATGCTTGGACTGGGCGAGGAACGGGCGGAAATCCTTCAGGTCATGGATGACCTGCGGATAGCGGACGTTGATTTCATCACCCTGGGGCAATATCTCCAGCCTACGGTAAAGCATGCTGCGGTAGCCCGGTTTGTAACGCCTGATGAATTTGCCGATTACGCGGCCATGGCCCGCGTGAAGGGGTTCCTTCAGGTCAGTTCGTCACCGCTTACCCGGTCTTCGTATCATGCGGATTCTGATTTTGCGGAACTGCGAGCCGCCCGTGAACAGCGTCTGCGGACAGAGCGTGGCGTAATGGAGAGTAAGTGATGCCCACCCATGCCGAACGTCGGCTTATTGCCTATTCCCCCGATCAGCTTTTCGATCTGGTGGCCGACGTCGGGAAATATCCCCAGTTCCTGCCGTGGTGTACCAATGCGCGCGTACGCACGCGCACCAGTAACGAACTTGTCGCGGACCTGACCATCGGGTTTGGTCCCTTCCGGGAGACATTCACCAGCCGTGTCCAGCTTGAAGCCCCCAGCACCATACGTGTCACGTATGAAAAGGGGCCGTTTCGCTACCTGAACAATGTCTGGACGTTCACGCCGGATGCGCGTGGCTGCCTGGTGGATTTTTTCGTGGACTTCGAATTCCGTTCGCGCCTGCTGCAGGCGGCGATCGGCGTGGTCTTTAACGAAGCCGTGCGCCTTATGGTTTCCGCCTTCATCCGCCGTGCGCGTGATATTTACGGGCAACCGCGAACCCCGGCGCCTCAACCGATCGGTCCGGCTGAAGCAGGCAACGCCTGAGTCTCCCTGCCAGACCGGAATGAGAACATCATCATGAAAAAATTTGTCCCCGCCCTCGCCGGTGGTCTTCTGCTGCTGACCACGCTGCATGCCCATGCCGCCCCGGCGTCGCATCCCGCGCCCGGCAGCGATGCCGAAACGGCGGAACTGAACGCCCGCAGCCTGCAGGATGCACGGGCCTCGCTCAAGTCCCGGCAGGCAACAGGCCAGCAGGCCGCGCCGCAGCAGGGAAAGCAGCCCGTGCAGGCAGCCGGCACGGGCGAGACATCCGGCCCGGTTCAGGTGCCGATGACAGGCAGCACCGTCTCGGGGTACTGACCCCGCATACCCGGCATGGGGCGGCCCGGATCAAGGCCCGGCGGGTTTCATCCGCCCGCCAGCCGCCCCGCATGGTCCAGCAGCAGCGCCATTGCGGTCCTTACCGCCTGTGTGCGGACCTCCCCACGATTGCCGGGGAAGACATGGGAAATGGTATCGACCTGCCCACCGCCCGCCACACCAAACCAGACCAGCCCCACGGGCTTGTCCTGCGTGCCGCCGCCGGGGCCTGCAATGCCGGTGATGGCGATGGACAATGTGGCGTCAGGGGTGTTTGCCAGCGCCCCCTGTGCCATGGCGGCCGCGACCTCCCGGCTGACCGCGCCGTGCCGCTCCAGCAGCCCGCTGGAAATGCCCAGCGTATGGTGCTTCATGCTGTTGGAGTAGGTGACAAAACCCCCCGCCACCACATCCGATGACCCGGCCGCATGGGTCAGCGCTGCGGCCAGCAGGCCGCCCGTGCAGCTTTCAGCCGTGACAATACGGCAGCCCGCCGCGCGCAGGCGTTTCAGGACTTCGGGCATGTGGGCAAGGAAGGTCTCTGGCAACATCTGTCACAATCTCCATTTCTGGCGCGCTAACGCTTCAGGCAAGGAAACGGATGCCGCTCAGGATGGCTGCGGCCATGATCCCGGCCACGACATCATCCCCCATGATCCCTACGGCATCATGCCGCCGGTCGAACCAGCCCACCGGGCCGGGCTTGGTGATGTCGAACAGGCGGAACAGCCCGAAGGCAAGCAGCAGCCACAGCACATCCGCCCAGCGCAGCGCGGACAGGCGCAGCGGCGCAAGCGGAAGCATGGACAGCCACATGCCCGCGACTTCATCAATCACGATCCAGCCATGGTCCTCGCCATTGGAGACGAGTTCCGTCGCCCGCCACCCCACAACCGTGCAGACCACTATGGCCAGCGCCATCCATGTGCCATGGGCCAGCAGCGGCAGGCCCGCCACCAGTGCCGCCAGGGAACCTACGGTGCCGGGCGCGCGCGGCGCCAGCCCCGTACCGCAGAAACTGGCGATGAAGCGGGCAGGGGACATCGCCATCAGTTCAGCCCCAGTGCCGGGTCAGTTGCCTGATAAATGGCCATGTTTTCCTCCACCCTTTCAATGTAATTGCGTGTCTCCCCAAAGGGAATGCTCTCTATCCAGTCCAGCATGGCCTCGGGTGCGGGGGTGTCGCGCGCGGGGTTGCCCAGTGTCAGCAGCCAGTTGTCCGTCCGGTGCGGCCCGGCGTTATAGGCAGCGGCCACATACGGGATGATGCTGCCGAGACGCTGCGCGATGTTGGTCAGGTAGGCCGCGCCAAGGCGCATGTTCAGTTGCGGGTCGGTCAGGGTCGTGGCGCTGACATGCACATCCGCCAGCCCGAGCTGGCGGGCGACATCACGGGCCGTGGGCACCATCATCTGCATGAGGCCGACGGCATGCGCCGGGCTGACCACGCCCGCGTCAAACCCGCTTTCCTGCCGTGCTATGGCCAGCGCCATATCGGCGGGCAGAACGGAGGCCGCTGGTGGCGTGTAGGGGCGGGGCCAGCCTTCATGCACTAGCGTCAGCCCGTCGCGCCCGGCCAGGCGGGCCACCATTACGGCGGCATCGGGTATGTCCAGCCGGGTGGCCATGCGGGCGGCCAGCACGTGCTTCATCGGCCCGGTGTCCTGCGCATCCAGCGCCAGAATGAAATCACGCGCATGGTGCCGGTCGCCCCATGCCACCAGAATCTCGGCAGCGCGGGCCAGTTCCGTCGTATCGAAACGCACGGCGTCGGCCACGCTGGGGGCGGGTTCCTTCTGCTGGCGCAGATAGGCGCGGATCTGGCGGCCCGCCTGGTCGGGCACCAGCAACTGGTTCACGCGATTGCCCGCCAGCCATTCAATGGCCATCTGCCCGTAAAATGTATTGGCCAGAAGTGCTGCCTGCCGCCATTGCGCCCGCGCCGCGTCATGTCGGCCCTGCGCCCATAGCGCGCGACCCATCCAGAACAGCCCGCGGCTGCGGGTAATGACCGGCACCGCCTGCGCCAGCGGGGCAAAATCTTCCTGTGCGCGTTCCGGCTGCTTCAGGTATTCGCACCTGATCCAGCCGGTCAGGAACAGGGCGTCGTAATGATTGGCTGACCCGATGGCGGCGCTGTCATTGGCCACGAACAGGGCGTCATCCGCCCGGCGCGCCTGAAGCAGGTCACGCGCCAGCCCGTCACGTTCGCGCCAGAACAGGGCGGCGGTCTCGGGGGGGAGGTGTTTTTCGGTCTCGATACCGCGTGCGCGCCACAGGGCAAGCGCCCCGTCCAGTTGCTGGGCGCGGTGCAGCCAGCGCAGGTGATCAAGCAGGAGTGCTGCATCGGCCTGCTGTTCCGGTGGCAGGGCGGCAAGCATGTCTTCCGCCTGCGGGTCGTTGCGGCGGAAGGCCAGGCGGGCACGGGCAATGGGCTGCTGCGTGGCGTCAAGCAGGGCAACCTGCCTGCCCGCCGCTTCCACCATGCCGGTGCGTTCCTGGCGGTCAAAGCGCTGCCAGTGGTCCTCGCCGCGCAGGACGGCACCAAAAGCGGCCAGCAGGGCCTGCGCATCGGTGGCATTGTCCGCGCGGCGCACCCAGACATCGCGCGCCCAGTCATCAAGCCGGGGCGCGCGGGGAGTAACCGCGTTGCACCGCAGCAGTGCATGCACGTCGTTTAGTGCCAGAACCGGGCACAGCCGGGCTACGGTGGCGTCGTCCGGTTCCGCTGCAAGGGCCTGCTGGAAGCGTGCCAGCAGGGTGGGGCGCAGCGGCCATGAGGGGTTTTCGTGCAGGAAGGTGGCGTATTCATCCGCACTGCCCCCCACGGGGGAAAGCAGGCGCAGGTAGACCAGCAGTTTTGCCGCAACGGGGTCGTCATCGGCATTGCCGGTCGCGGCCTGTCCGGGGGTGGGCCAGTCGCCCTGCGTGGCAGGAGGTGCAACGGGAGGCATGGTCGGGGCGGCGGCATGGGCGCAATGCAGGGCCATGTAGCCCGCCAGCACCAGCCCGGCCGCCTTATCCAGCCACAGGCAGGTGCGCCGGGGCATTACGCGGCACTTCCCACATGGGTCCAGACTTCGCCGCCGCCTTTTATGATCAGTTCGATCGCCACCATCAGCACCACCAGCAGCCCGATCCATGAAATCCAGCGGTACCGTTCCAGCAGCCGGGCAATGAGTGCTGCCGCAACGGCCATCAATGTTACGGATATGACCAGCCCGGCCACCAGCACGCCCATATGTTCCCCGGCGGCACCGGCGACCGCCAGGACATTATCAAGGCTCATGGACAGGTCGGCCACGATAATGCGGATAATGGCGTTGCGCAGCGATGCGGGCGCGGGCGTGCCTTCCTGCGTGTGGGCGGGGCCGGCCATTTCGCGGTACATGCGCCAGCACACCCACAGCAGCAGCAACCCGCCCGCCAGCGTCAGACCGATGATGGCCAGCAGCCTGACGGCAACCAGCGCCAGGCAGATGCGGATGAGCGCCGCCCCCAGCACGCCCCACAGGATGGCGATTCGGCGTGAACGGTGCGGCAGGTTGCGCACCGCCATGCCCACCACGACGGCATTGTCCCCCGCAAGGGTCACGTCAATCAGGATGACCTGGGCCAGCGCATAAAGGGCGGAAGATGAAAAAAAGGCGGCCATGGGCGGGGCTGGTCCTGCATTGTGGGGGGAAGCGCGCAGCGGGGCAGGGCTTCACAACTGCTTTATGCCGTTCTCTGGGTGCATCATGCAATCGTGCCTGTCATGACAGATGATGTATGCCCCATGATAAAACGGGCGTGAATTAAGGAAGACGCACGCGACAGAATTGGTTAGGAAGGCGACCTGATCCCGATTGTGTTGCTGAGCCAAGGAAGCCCGAGAACATGGTACCGCGCTATACCCGCCCCGTCATGGCCGCCATCTGGTCGCCCGAGAACCGCTACCGCATCTGGTTCGAGATCGAGGCCCTGGCCTGCGAGGCCATGGCGGAATACGGCGCGATTCCCGCGCAGTCCGCCCGGACCATCCGTGAAAAGGGCGATGCCGCGATGGCCGCCTTCTCGCAGGCCGACCTTGACCGCATTGACGAGATCGAGGCCGAAACCCGCCATGACGTCATTGCCTTCCTGACCTGGCTTGCTGAAAAGATCGGGCCGGACAGCCGCTTCGTGCATCTGGGCATGACATCGTCCGATGTGCTGGATACCTGCCTGTCCGTGCAGATGGTGCAGGCGACCGACCTGCTGCTGGAGGATCTGGACGCCGTTCTGGCGGCGCTCAAGCGCCGGGCGTTCGAGCATAAATATACCCTGACCATCGGCCGCAGCCACGCCATCCATGCCGAGCCGACATCCTTCGGGCTGAAACTGGCCGGTCATTATGCCGAATTCGCCCGCAACCGCGCCCGCCTGCTCCGCGCGCGTGAGGAGATCGCGGTCTGCGCCATTTCCGGCGCGGTCGGCACCTATGCGCATATCGACCCGCGCGTTGAGGAATTCGTGGCCAGCAGGCTGGGCCTGAAGCCGGAGGATGTCTCGACGCAGGTGATCCCGCGCGACCGGCATGCGGCCTATTTCTGCGCGCTGGCGGTCATTGCCAGCGGGATCGAGCGGCTCGCGACCGAAGTGCGCCACCTGCAGCGTTCGGAAGTGCGTGAGGCGGAAGAATTCTTCCACAAGGGGCAGAAAGGCTCCTCCGCCATGCCGCACAAGCGCAACCCCGTCCTGTCGGAAAACCTGACCGGTCTGGCGCGCCTGGTGCGTTCGCACGTTATTCCCGCGCTGGAAAACGTGGCCCTGTGGCATGAGCGCGACATCAGCCATTCCTCGGTTGAGCGCAACATCTGCCCAGATGGCACGATCGGGCTGGACTTCGCGCTCATGCGCCTTGCGGGCATGATGGAAAAGCTGGTGGTCTATCCCGACCAGATGCAGGCCAATATCGACAGCCTTGGCGGTGTCGTCCATTCGGGCGAGGTGCTGCTGGCGCTGGCGCGCGCCGGAATCCTGCGCGAGGACGCCTACCGCATCGTCCAGCGCAACGCGATGGCGACATGGACCCGGCTTGGCCACAAGGATGCCAAAACCTTCCGTGAAAACCTGGAGGCCGACCCCGAAGTGGCGGGCCGCGTACCGGCAGAGGTGCTGGACGCTGCGATGGACAGCGCATCGCATCTGCGCTCCCTTGACCATACCTTCACCCGCGTCTTTGGCGAGACGGGGCCCGCACGGAGCTGAACCGCCCCGTGGCCTGACGGAAACAACAGCAGGATATTGGCGCGTGTGTACTGTCGTCATCTCTCACGATCCGGATCAGGAATGGCCGCTGCTGCTGGCGGCCAACCGTGATGAACGCCTCGACCGCCCCTGGCTGCCGCCGGGGCGGCACTGGGCCGACCAGCCCCAGGTCATGGGCGGGCAGGATTGTGTGGCGGGCGGCTCGTGGCTGACCCTGAATGACGCAGGCGTCGTGGCCGGGATCATGAACCGCGTGGGCAGTCTTGGCCCGGCGCCGGGCAAGAACTCCCGTGGCGCGCTGCCGCTGCTGGCCGGACGGTTCACGACCGCGGATGAAGCGGTCAGCCATATCGCCACGATCGACGCGGGCGCGTGGCGTTCGTTCAACATGATCGTGGCGGACCGGACGGACGCCTTTTTCATCCGTGGTCCCGGCTATGGCCAGCCGCAGGTCGAACGCCTGGCGCCCGGCGTGCACATGGTCGCCACCACCGACCCCGATGACATGGCCATGCCGCGCATCCACCGCCACCTGCCGCGATTCCGCGCGGCGGTGCGCCCCGTGCCGCCGGAATGGACGGCATGGACCACCCTGCTGGCCGACCGTTCGCTGCCGGCTGGCAGCGAGATCAACATCCCGCCGCGTTCCGGCTTTGGCACGTGCAGTTCATCGGCCATTGGTGTCGCGCGGGAAGGGGATGGCCGCCGGTCATGGTTTTTCGCCCCCGGCGCGCCCGATCGCGTGGGCTACCACCCGGTCGATCTGGGCGCGTAGGGCGGGTACCAGAGGTAAATGGTATCTTCCCGGCCGGAACGCTGCTATGGCATGCGCATTATTCGGGAACATGCCGACAGCAGATCCCGCAGATCAGGGGAGGGGCCGCTCCCGGCCCGTCCCCACAGCCTTATGTGAAGGACGAGTATGGGCCGCCGCCGCCAGCTTTACGAAGGAAAAGCCAAGATCCTTTTCGAGGGGCCGGAACCCGGCACCCTCGTGCAGTACTTCAAGGATGACGCCAGTGCCGGAAACGGCGCGAAAAAGGGTATCATCACCGGCAAGGGAGTGCTGAACAACCGCATCAGCGAACACCTGATGCTGCGTCTGCACGATATCGGGATTCCGACCCATTTCATCCGCCGCCTCAACATGCGCGAGCAGCTGATCCGTGAAGTCGAGATCATTCCGCTCGAGGTTGTGGTGCGCAACGTGGCCGCGGGCTCGCTGTCCAAGCGGCTGGGCATTCAGGAAGGCACGCGCCTGCCGCGCCCGATCATCGAATTCTATTACAAGAACGACGCCCTGAACGACCCGATGGTGAGTGAGGAACACATCACCGCCTTCGGCTGGGCCTGCCCGCATGACATGGAAGACATCGTGGCGCTGAGCATGCGCGTGAACGACTTCCTGTGCGGCCTGTTCATGGGCGTCGGCATCATCCTTGTCGATTTCAAGCTGGAATTCGGCCGCCTGTTCGAGGGCGACAACATGCGCATCGTGCTGGCCGACGAAATCTCGCCCGATAACTGCCGCCTGTGGGACGCCAAGACCAGCGAGAAGATGGACAAGGACCGCTTCCGCAGGGACATGGGCAAGGTTGAGGAAGCATATCAGGAAGTGGCGATGCGCCTGGGTATCCTGCCCGAGGCCACGAATGCCGACATGAAGGGACCGGAGGTAATGCAATGAAGGTGCGCGTGACCGTCATGCTGAAGGAAGGCGTGCTCGACCCCCAGGGCAAGGCGGTGGAACATGCCCTGCATGTGCTGGATTTCAAGAACGTGGGTGAAGTCCGCATTGGCCGCGTGATCGAGCTTGAAGTTGACGAGACCGATCCTGCCCGTGCCCGCGCGCAGGCTGATGCCATGGCGCGTGCGCTGCTGGCCAACCTTGTGATCGAGGATTTCACAACGGAGGTCGTTGGATGAAGATCGCCCGCCTTCTTGCCCTTGGCTGTGCCATGGCCGTGGCGCTGCCGGTGGCGCAGGCCTCCGCGCAGCGTGTCTCGCGCATTGATGGCAACCGGCTCGGGTCCATGTGCACCAAGCCTGCTTCCACCGGGCTGTGTGATGCCTACATCTCGGGCATTGCGGATTCCGTGACCCTTGCGCACCTGTTCGAACGCAATGCGGAAAAGGACAGCAAGGATGTCCCGGCCTTCTGCATCGCGACATCCGTTGATACGGCTGATCTGCGCGGCAAGGTCGTAAGCTGGATGAAGGCCCATCGCGACGGACTGAACCGCCCTGCGGGCGAGGTTGTCTTTACCGCACTGCATGACTCCTATCCCTGTGGCGACGGCAAATGAAGGCGGCGATTGTAGTTTTTCCCGGCACCAACCGCGAACGCGACATGGCGATCGCGCTGCGCAGCGTGACCGGACAGGCCCCGGCCATGGTCTGGCACCGCGATGCGGCGTTGCCGGCCGGGCTTGATCTCGTGGTGCTGCCCGGCGGGTTCAGCTATGGCGATTACCTGCGTTGCGGCGCCATGGCCGCCCATGCGCCCATCATGACCGCCATCCGCGAATTTGCGCAGAAGGGTGGCCACATACTGGGCGTGTGCAACGGCTTCCAGATCCTGACCGAAGCCCAGCTCCTGCCCGGCGCGCTGCTGCGCAATGCGTCGCTGCGCTTCCTGTCACAGGACTGCTTCCTGCGCGTGGAACGCAATGACACGCCGTTCACCCGCCACTGGGCGAAGGGCGACGTGTACCGCACCCCCATGGCGCATGGCGATGGCAATTACATTGCCGAGGCCGAGACCATCCGCATGCTGGAAGACACCGGGCGTGTCGCCTTCCGTTACGTGGCGGAGAACGGGCGGATGGACGCGGGCGACCCGCAGCTCAACCCCAATGGCAGCATGAACGCCATTGCCGGTGTGTTCAGCGAGAACCTGCGCATCTGCGGCATGATGCCCCACCCGGAGGATCTGGTGGATCCGCTGATGGGGGGCGAGGATGGTAAACCCCTGTTTACGGGACTTGTGGAGGCTCTGGTCGGATGAGTGCAAAGGCACAACGTCCCGTTGATGAGGCACTGGCACGCGAATTCGGCCTGACAGCGGAAGAATATGGCAAGGTCCTGGCGATCATGGGCCGCACGCCCTCGTTCACGGAACTGGGCATTTTCTCGGTCATGTGGTCGGAACACTGCTCGTACAAATCATCGCGCGCGTACCTGAAAACCCTGCCCACCACCGCGCCATGGGTGATCCATGGCCCCGGCGAGAACGCGGGCGTTGTCGATATCGGGCAGGGGCTGGCCGCCATCTTCAAGATGGAAAGCCACAATCACCCCTCCTTCATCGAACCCTATCAGGGTGCGGCGACGGGCGTGGGCGGCATCCTGCGTGACGTGTTCACCATGGGTGCGCGCCCGGTCGCGAACCTCAACGCCCTGCGCTTTGGCGACCCTGACAACGCGCAGACGCGCCGCATTGTCGATGGTGTGGTGCGCGGCGTGGGTGGGTACGGCAACTGCGTGGGCGTGCCCACCGTGGGCGGCGAGATCAATTTCCACCCGGCCTATGACGGCAACCCGCTGGTCAACGCCATGACCGTGGGCGTGGCGCGGCAGGACCGCATCTTCCTCTCGGCGGCGGCGGGAATCGGCAACCCGGTCATTTACGTAGGATCGAAGACCGGGCGTGACGGAATTCATGGCGCCACCATGTCCTCATCGGAATTTGATGAAGACGCGCTGGCCAAGCGCCCGACCGTGCAGGTGGGTGACCCGTTTGTCGAGAAGCTGCTGATCGAGGCCTGCCTTGAACTGATGGCGACCGATGCGATCGTGGCCATTCAGGACATGGGGGCTGCGGGCCTGACCTCATCCGCCGTTGAAATGGCGGGCAAGGGCGGTGTCGGCATCGACCTTGACCTTGATAACGTGCCCCAGCGCGAGCGCGGCATGAGCGCGTATGAGATGATGCTGTCCGAAAGTCAGGAGCGCATGCTGATCGTGCTGCGCCCCGACCGCACGGAACAGGCACGCGCCATCTTTGACAAATGGGAGCTGGATTTCGCCGTCATCGGCCACCTGACCGATACCGGCAATATCGTGATCCGCCACAAGGGCGCGGTCGAGGCGGACATCCCGCTGGCCCCCCTGGCCGACCAGGCCCCGGTCTATCACCGCCCCACCGCACCCGCGCAGCCGCCGCTGCCCATGGAGCCGGTCATTGACCCGGTGGGCACGGAGCAGGCGCTGATGCGGCTGATCGGCTGCCCGGACCTGGCCTCGCGCGCATGGGTTTACAACCAGTATGACAGCACGGTGGGCGGGCAGACGGTCCGCCGCCCGGGTGCCGCCGATGCCGCCATCGTCAAGGTGGAGGACACGGAACTCGGCCTCGCGTTGACCACGGACTGCACGCCGCGCTACTGCCGCGCCAATGCGAAGCTGGGCGGCGCGCAGGCTGTTGCGGAAGCATGGCGCAACATTACCGCAACCGGCGCGCGCCCGCTGGCGGTGACCGATAACCTCAACTTCGGCTCCCCTGAAAAGCCCGAGGTGATGGGGCAGTTTGTCGATGCCATCGCGGGCATGGGCGAAGCCTGCCGCGCGCTCGACTTCCCGGTCGTGAGCGGGAACGTCTCGCTTTATAACGAGACGCGCATGCCCGATGGCACGTCGCAGTCCATCCTGCCCACTCCCGCCATTGGCGGTCTGGGCGTGCTGGATGATGTGCGTCTGGCAGTCGGGCTGGAAATGCCCGATGGCTGCGACATCATGCTGCTGGGCGAGACGAAGGGCCAGCTTGGCCAGTCCATCTGGCTGCGTGAAATCCTTGGCAGCCAGGACGGGGAACCGCCCACGCTCGACCTCGCGGCGGAGCGGCGCAACGGTGATTTCGTGCGTGAACTGATCGGCCAGCGCACCATTATCGCGTGTCATGACGTGGCTGATGGCGGCGTTCTGGTCGCGGTGGCGGAAATGGTCATGGCGGGGCAGGCGGGCTGCGTGCTGGACAGCCCGCAGTCAGGCATGCGGCCCGAGGCGTTCTGGTTTGGTGAGGACCAGTCCCGCTACATCGTGGCGGTGCGTGATGGCACGGCTCTTGCTGCCATGGCGGAACGGGCCGGTGTGCCCTGCCGCAGGCTGGGCCGGTCTGGCGGGCAGGGTTTGACATTGCCCAACGGGTCTACAATATCCAAGGAACGTCTGGTCGCGGTGCATTCCGAATTCTTTCCGCGACTGATGGACCGATAGGCAGGAGCTTGAAGCCATATGGCAATGACGGCACAGGAAATCGAAACCTACATCCGCGAATCCCTGCCCGACGCGAAGATCACGATTACCGATCTGGCAGGGGACGGAGACCACTATGCATGCAGCGTGGTGAGTGAGGCTTTCCGTGGCCTGTCGCGCGTGCGGCAGCACCAGATGGTTTATGATGCGCTGCAGGGGCATATGGGTGGCAAGCTCCATGCGCTGGCCCTGCAGACACAGACCCCCGAGCAGGTCTGACCGGATTTTTCCCCATTTATTTCCATTACAGGAAACATGATCATGGCTGAAACAATCGCACAGCGCATTCAGGCGCAGATCGATACAACCCCCGTCATGCTTTACATGAAGGGTGACGCCAACTTCCCGCAGTGCGGGTTCTCCGCCCGGGTGGTGGAAGTGCTCAAGCACATGGGCGTGCCGTTCAAGACCGCGAACGTGCTGGAAGATCCCGAACTCCGCCAGGGGATCAAGGAATTCTCCAACTGGCCGACCGTGCCGCAGCTTTACATCAAGGGCGAGTTCATCGGCGGCTGCGATATCGTGACCGAAATGTACCAGACCGGTGAGCTGGAAAAGCTGCTGACCGAAAAGGGCATCGCCACGGCCGCCGCCTGATCACGCGGGGCGCCACACGGCAGACAAACAGGCGGGCGGGGCAGAAATGCACCGCCCGTTTTGCATTTGGGGCATAACATCCCTTGCGCGGCAGCTACCGTTTCGCCTAGCTTCCTTCAGGTTCGGGAATCAGAAGGGGGATGCGGATGCGACACGGTGACTTGCGTTTTGCTACAATGCTGCTGCTTGGCGCAGGTCTGATCGGAAGCATCTCAACCCCGGCCCACGCACGGACCCACCCGGTAACGGAGAGTGAGGCCGACCGCCTGACCCTTGGCGCGCTGATCGCGCCTCCGCCGCCGCCCGTACGCCATGTCGCGTACCGTCATGGCAGCACCCATGCGCCTGTGGTTCTGGCGGCGCATCATGGCTCCGTCGCCCATACGCGGCGCACGATGGTGCATACCATTGTCTATCATCCGCATGGCGCGACCATCCACCACGCCCGTACCGCGCCCGCGCGGCATCGTACCTGACCTGATATTCAGAACTGCCTGAACGCGTCCGGTATCCATTCAATGGTATTGCCGGGCAGCACGGCGCAGACATCAAAGCGGATGCTGTCGTAAACCCAGTCCGGGTTGGCGGCGCACAGGTATCGGGCTGCGTTCATGATGCGGCTGACCTGTCCGGGGCGGATGGCCTCGCCTGCCGCCAGCAGTGACGGGCGGGCCTTGACCTCCACGAATACCAGGCAACTCCCGTGCAGGGCCACAAGGTCTATCTCCCCCCAGCGCGTGCGGGCGCGGTGTAGCAGCACCTGCCAGCCCCTTGCCTTCAGATCCGCCATTGCGGCATGTTCGGCGGCCATCCCATCGTCAAAGGCCCGCCTGCCGCGTCGTTGCCGGTGGGGGGACGATGCCGGTCTGTCATGTTCGGTCAGGCTGGCCTCCCGCGTGGTGGAACATTACTGTGCAATATGTACCCGTTAGGATAAGGACAGGGCGAGAGCCGGTTTCCTGGCCGGGTAACGTCGTCCGTCCCGGGTAGGATATGTGACATGATCTTCCATGCCATCACCATATGGGATTTTTCCCTGCTGCTGGTGCGTCTGTGCATTATTGCCATCGTAATGGTGCATGTCCTGCTGACCAAGCGTGATGTCGGGGCCTCGATCGGGTGGATTGGCGTGACCGTGCTCATGCCCATGACGGGCGGCATCCTGTATTCCATGTTCGGCATCAACCGCGTGCACCGGCGCGCGCGGCGCATGGTGGGTGAACACCCGTGGCGCAGCCGCACCATGTCCTCCCACTGGCGCAGGGAGGAGGAGGGGGATTTCGCGCCCCTGGCCTCCATGGTGAGCAAGCTGACAAGCCGGCCCCTGCTCAGTGGCAATACCATCATCCCCATGCATGATGGCGATACGGTCTATCCCCGCATGCTGGAGGCCATAAACGGCGCGCAGCACAGCGTGCTGATCTGTTCCTACATCTTCCGTGCTGACAAAATCGGCCAGCAGTTCTGCACGGCCCTCATCGCCGCGCATAAACGGGGCGCGCAGGTGCGCGTGCTGGTTGATGGCGTGGGGTCGGGCTATTTCAACTGCGGTGTGGAACGTATCCTGCGCCGCGCGGGGGTGCCGGTCGGGCGGTTCATGCATTCCATGCTGCCGTGGCGCATGCCGTTCATCAACATGCGTGACCACAAGAAGATACTGGTGGTGGACGGGCGCACCGGCTTCATGGGGGGGCTGAACATCGGGGAGGAGAACATCGCCGCCTCCCACCCCCGGCATCCGGTGTCCGACACGCATTTCGAGATTCAGGGGCCGGTCGTCCACCAGTTGAGCGAGGCTTTCGCACGGGACTGGGCCTTCACCCGGGGCGAGGAACTGACGGCGGACATCTTCTTTCCCTCCCAGGTGGGCAACGGGTCGGTGCTGAGCCGGATCGTGACGGCAGGGCCGGACCTGGACATGGAAAAGATCGAGTACACGATGCTCCAGGCCTTCACGATGGCGCGGCACAGCATCCGGATCATGACGCCCTATTTCCTGCCCGATGACAGGTTCCTGACCGAACTGGCGCTGGCGTCGCTGCGGGGGATCGAGGTGGATATCGTGGTGCCATGGCACAGCAACCATACGCTGCTGGATTGGGCGCGGTCGGCCAACCTGCCGCGCTTTCTGGATTCAGGGTGCCGGATCTGGCTGGCGCGGCCACCGTTCAACCACTCCAAGCTCATGGTCGTGGACCGGCACTGGTCGTTCGTGGGCAGTTCGAATCTGGACGTGCGCAGCCTGCGCCTGAACTTCGAGATCAACCTCGAATCCTATGATGACGCGCTGGCCAGTTCGATTGACGGGTTCATCGCCATGCACCGGCATGTACGGCTGACGCATCATGATCTCGACCGGCGCTCCTTCCCACGCAAGCTGCGCGATGCCGCGGCCCGGCTGCTTCTGCCCTATTTGTAGGCCCGACCGCCCGAGGGCTTGAGCAGCACCGATATGGGGCGGTGGTCGGAGGCATAGTTCTCGATCACATGCCGCTCAAGGCAGGTCAGCCCGCGCACGAGGCAGCGGTCGAGGCGGATGGGCAGCATGTCGGCCATGCGGTGGGTGGGCGCACGCGGCCCCACATCATGAAAATGCCGGATCAGCGCGGGGCCGACCTGGTTGAAGTCCCCCAGTATCGCGGCCTGCTGCGGCAGGATCTGGACCACGCGGCGCAACTGCCGGCGATTGAGCAGTTGCCCGTGCGAGAGATGGACATTCGCCACGACAAGCGAGCGACATTCCACAATCTGCGCCACCCGGCGGATCAGCGTGCCCGCGGGCAGGGTGCAGGTCAGCGGGGGGCGGCGGTAGGGCCACGGGCTCCAGCAGGCCAGCCCGTGGATGCGGCCGGGCAGGGGGGAGCGCGCGTAATGGCCGCCGATCAGCGTGGGCAGGGTGTCGATATCCACCGTTGCCTCCTGCATCAGCAGCAGGTCGGGGCGTTCGGCGCGGATCAGGTCGATCACGTCACGCACCGTGGCCCCGATGCGGCGCAGCAGGTTCCAGCTTACGACCTTGAGCGCCCCGCCTTCACGTTCGGGCGGGGCGAGTTCCATCTGCGGCGGCATGCCCTGCCGGGGGTGGATGGAGGGCAGGCGGAGATAGGGACGGGCTAGGGTCATGGTTCGATAAAGGGCTCGCGCATTTCGTCAGGTAAGGGGGTGGGGGAATGGGGATCACCCGCCGCGAATTCAGCCGTAAGCGTATAGCCCACGCCAATCAGCACCGGGCCAAGGAAAATGCCCAGCCCGCCGAATGTCAGCACCCCCCCCAGCACGCCCAGTACGGTCAGCAGGTAGGGCATCTGCGCCCCGCGTGCGATGAACATGGGGCGGATCACGTGGTCCGCGCCGGAAATGATGATCGTGCCGTACAGCAGCAGGAAGATGCCCCAGCCGGGGTGGTGGGTCAGCAGCAGGAACACGGCCGCCGGAATCCAGATCAGCGGCGCGCCGATGGGCAGCACCGCAATGAAGGCGGTGATCGCCCCCAGCAGCACCGGGCTGGAAATGCCCGCGATGGCAAAGCCGATTCCGGTCAGGATTCCCTGTATGATGGCGGTGCCAAGGATACCGTACACCGTGCCCCGTATGGTGCGGCCCACAATGCCCAGTATCCGGTCTGCATAGACCCCGGCGATGCGGCGCACCACGGCCACGAATGTATTGCCCAGCGCATCACCGCCCAGCCAGAAAAAGAACGAGATGAACAGTGCCATGGCCAGATGCGCCATGCCGCTTGCCATCTGCATCATCGCGCTGAGCGCGGACTGCCCGATCCGCCCGGCATAGGGGCGGATGGTCTCGTCTATGCTGCCGATATCGGCTGACCATTTCTGCCATTTGTCCACGATCTCGGGGCCGAAATGCGGTATGTGCGCGATCCGCGCGGGCAGCGGCGGCAGGTGCAGCGTGCCTACGGTATCGACAATATACTGCAAGGTGGCCGGGACATCGGCAATGCTGCTCGACACCACGATGACCAGCGGCACAACCAGCACCAGCGCGCATAGCAGGGTCATGACCAGGGCCGCGGGCAGCAGCGACATGCTGGCGCGCAGCCGCATGAAGACCGGCCATGTGGAAAAGGTCAGGATCGCCGCCCAGAGCAGGGCGGTGATAAAGGGATACAGGATCAGGACGCAGCCAAATGCGATCCCGCCCAGCATCAAGCCCATCATGATACGTTCGACCATATGGCTGACGTACCCCCTCCCACGCGGAAACAAAAGACAAATGTTCAGGACTTTCGTTCCCGCGCGCTATGCTGCACCCTGTCGGGCACACAGTGTTCCTACAGACCGGGAGAAGGTATGCATCCGCTGATCTCAGCCAGTGATCTGGCCCATGCCATACAACAGGATAACATCCTTGTGCTGGATGCCAGCATGGCGCTACCCGGCCAGAGCTTCGACCCCCAGCAGCGTTTTGCCAACGCGCATATCGCCGGGGCCGTGCGCTTTGACATCGACACGTTTTCGGACCCGGACTCGCCGCTGCCCCACACCATTCCGGGGCAGGCCCGCTTTGCCCGGCTGGCGGGCGAACTGGGCATGGCCAATGACCGGCGCATCGTGTTCTACGATCAGGATGGCATGGCCTGCGCCGCGCGCGGGTGGTGGCTGGCCGGCCTGTTCGGCCATGATCAGGTGCAGGTGCTCGAAGGTGGGCTGCCCGCATGGAAACGCGCGGGCCTGCCGCTGGAATCCGGGCCGGGCGTGCCCACCCCGGCAGCCTTTGTCTGCCGCCCGCGGTACAGCCGCCTGCGCGGGCAGGGTGATGTGCTGGCCATGGTGCAGGGGCACATGTCGGGCCTGATTCTGGATGCACGCAGCCGCGCCCGCTTTGAGGGCAGCGCGGCCGAGCCCCGTCCGGGCATCCGCTCGGGCCATATGCCGGGCGCGCGCAGCCTGCCCTATACCGAACTGCTGGATGACAGTGGCCGTTTCCTGCCCGCCGATACGCTGAAGGAGAAATTCTCCGCCCTGGGCGTGAGCGGCACCACCGCCGTCACCTGTTCATGCGGTAGCGGCATGACAGCCTGCATGCTGGCGCTGGGGCTG
The DNA here is from genome assembly GCF_003403295.1 of Komagataeibacter melaceti. GTDB lineage: Bacteria > Pseudomonadota > Alphaproteobacteria > Acetobacterales > Acetobacteraceae > Komagataeibacter > Komagataeibacter melaceti. Next base: position 31,229 of record NZ_QUWV01000045.1, read on the forward strand.
GCCAGCGTGGGGATGGGAGCGGGCGCTGCCGCCGTATATGACGGGTCATGGGCGGAATGGGCGTCCACCCCGGGTTCGCCCATCGTGACCGGCGCATAGGAACGGACGACAGACATGACCAATCCCGCGGTGCAGGTACCCGAAGCGCTGATGGAAAGCGTGGTGCGCGGCTGGCGCGACCTTTCCACCCGGCTGGTCCAGATCGGACGCGACAGGCCGGAGGGGGCGGCGGGCATTTTCGTCAACCCGCCCGTAACCCGTGGCTCCACCGTGCTGTTTTCCAGCCTTGAGGCCATGGATGCGGCCGGTCAGCGCCGGTATGACGATGAACTGATCTATGGCGCCATGGGCACGCCCGTGCAGCACCGCCTGGAACAGGCCATTGCCGAGCTGGATGGCGGCCGGTACGGGCAGATCGTGCCCTCGGGGCTGGCGGCCTGCGCGCTGCCGTTCCTGGCCTATGTCAGCGCGGGCGATCACTGCCTGCTGTCCGATTCCGTTTATGGTCCCACCCGCCGCTTTGCCGACAGGGTGCTGCGCCGCTTCGGGGTGGAGGTGACGTATTTCCCCCCGCTGGCGGATGAGGATGAACTGCGTGCGCTGGTCCGTCCCACCACGCGCCTCATCTATGCCGAAAGCCCGGGCAGCCATTCGTTCGAGGTGCAGGACATCCCGATGCTTGGCCGCCTTGCCGCCAGCATCGGTGCGCGGCTGGTCGTGGATAATACGTGGGGCATCGGCCTGTTCGATCCCTTTGCCGCAGGTGCGCATGTATCGGTGCAGGCGCTGACGAAATACCCGGCCGGCCATTCGGACACCATTATCGGCGCGGTCAGCGTTGCGTCGGAACAGGACTGGCGGCTGCTGCGTGACACCGCCATCCAGGCGGGCCAGACGGCCGGGCCGGATGACTGCTGGCTGACGCTGCGTGGCCTGCATACCATGGGCGTGCGGCAGGAACGTCAGGCCGCGACCGCCATTGCCGTGGCGCTGTGGCTGCACGAACGGCCCGAGGTGCGGCGCGTGCTGCACCCGGCGCTGCCTTCATGCCCGGGGCATGAGAACTGGAAGCGCGATTTCAAGGGCGCGTCATCGCTGTTTGGCGTCGTGTTCGATCCCGCCTTTGACGCAGCGGACATGGCCGCGATGATCGACAGCCTGACCCTGTTCGGCATCGGGGCGTCATGGGGAGGGTATGAAAGCCTTGTGCTGCCGACAACGGGCAGCATCTCGCGCTCCTGCCGGTCGGTTACGCAGGATGGTCCGGCCTGCCGCTTCCATATCGGGCTGGAAGCAGGCGATGCCCTGCTGGCCGATCTGGAACAGGGGCTTGGGCGTATGGCTGCATCGCGTGATGGACGTGCCGGAGCCTGACGTGGATCAAGGCCGCCCCGTGGCGGCAGTGGGACACAGGGGCAGGACATAAAGGAAATACCCGGTCTCCGGCCCCCGCTTGTGGCGGGGGATAACCGGAAGCCCGGGGCGAGGGGACTCCATTGCAGGGGTCACGACATTGGAACTGAAGGTGCAAGATGGCTGGAAAGATGAAGGCGGCGGTAGTACGGGAATTTGGCAAGCCGCTGACCATTGAGGAACTCGATATTCCGCAGATCAATCCGAACCAGATTCTGGTCAAGGTCGATGCCTGCGGCGTATGCCATACCGACCTGCACGCCGCGCGCGGTGACTGGCCCACCAAGCCCAATCCGCCCTTTATCCCGGGGCATGAGGGGATCGGCCATGTGGTTGAGGTCGGCTCCAATGTCAACTGGATCAAGACGGGCGACGTGGTGGGCGTGCCGTGGCTGTACTCCGCCTGCGGGCATTGCGAACACTGCCTGGGTGGCTGGGAGACGCTTTGCGCCGAGCAGAAGGATACCGGCTATTCCGTAAACGGCTGCTTTGCCGAATATGTGGTGGCCGACCCGAATTACGTCGCGCACCTGCCCAAGGATATCGACCCCATCCGCACGGCCCCGGTGCTGTGCGCGGGGCTGACGGTGTACAAGGGCCTCAAGATGACCGATACGCGCGCGGGGGAATGGGTGGCCATTTCCGGCGCGGGTGGTCTGGGGCAGATGGCCATCCAGTATGCCGTGGCCATGGGGCTGAACGTGGCCGCCGTGGACATTAGCGAAGACAAGCTGGAAGAAGCCCGCAGGCTGGGCGCGCGCGTGACCGTGAACGCGCTTAAGGAAGATCCCGTCGCCTATATCCAGCAGCAGACCGGCGGCACGCATGGCGTGCTTGTCACCGCCGTTTCCGACAAGGCGTTCAGCCAGGCCATCGGTTACGCGCGCCGTGGCGGGACCGTTGTGCTCAATGGCCTGCCGCCGGGTGATTTCCCGCTGTCGATCTTTGACATGGTGATGAACGGCACCACCGTGCGCGGTTCGATTGTCGGCACCCGTCTCGACATGATCGAGGCGATGTCCTTCTTCACCGATGGCAAGGTCTCGACCGTGGTCAGCACCGACAAGCTGGAAAACATCAACACCATTTTCGACAATCTCGAACATGGCCGCGTGCATGGCCGTGTCGTGCTCGACTTCCGTAACGGCGCGTGAGGCAACCCTAACCCCTTTATGGCGTTCTGTTTTATAGTTTCGGCATGACGGCCTATCGGTCATGCCGGTATCATGAACGAAGGACAGGTACGGATATCATGAAGAAAACGGTGATTCTGGCGGCGCTGTGTGCGGTCGGTATGGACGTGGCGACGCTGGCACCGGTTATGGCCGATACATGTGACGGTGTAACCGACCATGCGGAGTGTGAAATGCGCCTCAAGGCCCATGAAACCGGCCGCGCCACCCGGGAAAAGGCCCACGAGGCTGGTGAAAAGACCGATCAGGCAACCGGGGACGTAAAGAACTGGGGCGACAGGACCGGCAAGAAGCTGGACAAATGGGGCCACGAGACAAAAGGCGACATGAGCCAGTTCTTTACCGGCCACAGGTAAGGCTGATCGGCCACGAACAAAAAAAGGGAGGCACCTCGGTGCCTCCCTTTTTTCATGCCGCCTGACGTGGATCAGGAATGGTGATGATCGGCCGCTTCATGCTCCCGCCAGCCGCTTTCGATCGCGTGCAGGAATGTCTTGAAGTGCTTTTTGATTTCATCGGGGGAAGCCTTTTCCATGACTTCCTTTTTCGCCGCGGTCAGCGTCGCGGCTGCGTGGATGAGGGCGGCGTGGATGGTGTCGTTGGGTTCCCGGCTCATGTCATGCTCTCCTGATTTCATGGATGTCTCACGATGTAGGATGCCCCCTGTCATGACAACCGGACAGCCTGCATGCCTGCCGTTCCCTCACTCCCCTTGATTTCACACCGGCATGGCACGGGCCTGTAACGCTCAGGGTGCAGAACGGACGGAAGACGCGCCCATGGCCTGCGCGAAGCATGCGGTCAGCATGCTGTGCGGATCAGGGTTGATCCCGACGAATATGATGTCCTTGCGCACATAAAGCAGCTTGTGCCGTGGCCCCATGGTCACGCGCGGCAACACCACGGGCTGGTTTTGCGCCACCTGCGCGCGCGTGCTGGTAACCCAGTCATGGCTAATGCGGGCAAGGCGCGTCAGGTCGGGAATGACAATGGCCAGATGCATGGCGGTCAGCCCCACGCAGGCGGTCGCCAGCACCGCCCGGAATGTCCGGTCCAGCGGGCATTGGAACAGCAGGCATGACAGGTAGCACGCCAGCAGCACGCTGGCCGGAAAGGATACCCGCGCCGCCATGGCCGCCCGCGGGAACATGAGCAGCAGGCTCATGTAAACCACGGCCAGGGCCGCAAACACCCATGCATGGCCCGCCCGCAGGGCATGGGATACGGAAATCTGCCGCCTGCCCAGAAACAGCCCCACCCCGATAACCAGCACGAAGGGGAGCCAGTACGGGTCAAACAGGCTGCCCATGTTGCCCAGCAGCCCATCCAGCCGGTCGGGCAGGGGGCTGGGGGGCAGGGTGCGCATGCGTACGTAATTGCCCGGCGCCAGCCCCAGCACCATCGTGCCCGCGCCGTGGCTGCACAGCAGCGCCCACGGGACCGGGCGCATGCGTTTCCATGCCAGCACGCACGCCCCCATCAGCACCAGCGTCAGCAGCACCGAAAGCGGCTCAAGGAACGTGGCGATCAGGAAAACGGCCACATACTGCGCCATGTTCATGCGCGTGCGCTGCGTAAGGATGCGCGCCAGCACCCAGATTTCCCCCGCCACGGGCCACAGGTAGCCAATGGCCCCGGTCTTCCACAGCGCGACCTCGCCAATCGTGCGGGGCAGCCACCACAGCATGAGGAACACCAGCAGGCACTGCGCCAGCCCATCGGCCCTTCGGGTCACGGGGGCGGCGTTCACTGCATCGCGGCACATATGCATCACGACATGCACCACAAAGGCGAAGACCGCCGTGTTCACCACCGCGAAGACGACCAGTGACCCATAGTGGTGCAGGTCAAGGAAAAGGAAGGTGATGAGCGTGGTGAACCACCGCCCGGTCCAGAAATTGTAATTGCCCCATACGGTGCGCAGGATGGTGCCGATATGGGGCGGCATGGTCCGGCAGTAATCATCCGCCCATAGCGGCGTGACCAGGTTGGCCCACAGCAGGAAAACCGAGCACAGCGCCAGCCCAGCCCGTTCTCCGGGCACGAAAGGGGGGGCGATACGCGGCTGTGGTTTCATGGCATGCATCCCCTTCCGGTCCAGCCCACGCCATACCATGCCCGCACCCGGACGGAAAAAATAATGGCAGGTGGCGCGAACTGTTCTGCCTGATCGGCCCGATGCCGGGGTTGTGTCATGGATCGGGGGTTGTAGCATCGTCTAGGAAGCATAGTCTGCCCGGTCATGACGGGCCGGAGCCGAGCCGCAATGCCAAGGGGTAGAGTTAACGTGTTACAGCCTGCAACTTCGTCCGTTTCCACCGGGAATACCCCCGCTACCGCCCCAGCCCCGACTTCTCCCGGTTCACAGGCTGTGCGCGCGGCCCTGACCACGGCGGCTGCAGGCCTGCTGGTCGGGCTGGATACGGGCCTGATTGCCGAGGCGCTGGGCTTTATCGGCCGTGATTTCCATGCCTCGGCGCGTATGCAGGAATGGATCGTCTCGGTGCTTATGGTCGGCGCGCTGCTCGGTTCGCTGGGGGCGGGGGTGTTCTCGCGCCGGTTTGGCCGCAAGCTGACGCTGGGCACCGCAACGCTGCTGATCGGGCTGGGCGCGCTGTTATGCGCCACGGCGGGCATGATCGGGCAGATCCTGCTGGGGCGGTTCCTGATCGGGATGGCCATCGGCATCTGCACCTTCACCGCTCCGCTCTATATTTCCGAACTGACCACGGGCGTGATGCGGGGCACCATGGTGTCCACGTTCTCCATGCTCCAGTCCGCCGGTATCCTGCTGGGGTATCTGGCGGGGGGAATCTTTTCGGGCGGCGGGCACTGGCGGCTCATGGTGGGGCTGCCGGTCATTCCGGCGGCGGTGCTGTGCGTGGGCTGCGTGTTCCTGCCGGCCAGCCCGTCATGGCTGGCGGCGCGTGGCCGCTTCGAGGAGGCGCGGCGCGTGCTGCGCAGCCTGCGTGGTGATGAGGAGATGGCCGACAGGGAACTGGACAATATCCGCCACGAACTGGGGGAGGGACGCCCCGTGGGCGGCTTCGCCCTGCTGCGCAGCAAGCCGTATTTCCGCCGCTCCGTCGCGCTGGGTGTCGGCCTGCAGGTCATGCAGCAGCTTACCGGCATCAATGTCGTCCTGTATTACGCGCCAAAGATCCTTGAGGGCGCGCATTTCGGCACATCCGCCGCCGCATGGGCGACCGTGCTGGTGGGGGTCATCAATGCGGTGATTGGCGTGGTGGCCGTTTACATGGTGTCCCGCTGGGGGCGCAGGCCGCTGCTGGCGGCAAGCTGCATCATCATGGCGGCAGCGCTGGCCGTGGCGGCGGTGATCGAGGGGCTGCACCTGCAAGGAACGGGGGCGACGTTTTCCCTCATGGGGGCGCTGCTGGTGTTCGTGGCGGGGTTCGGTATGGGCGCCGGTCCGCTGGTGTGGACACTGTGTTCGGAGATACAGCCCATCGAGGGCCGGGATTTTGGCGTGGCCTGTTCCACGCTGGCCAACTGGGGCATGGACTGGGGCGTGAGCAACACGTTCCTCAGCATTGTGGCGGTGGCTGGCGCGGGCTGGACATTCGCGGGGTTCAGCGCGCTCAACGTCGCGTTCCTGCTGTTCACCCTGCTGCTTGTGCCCGAGACACGCAATGTCCCGCTTGAAGTGATCGAGCAGCATCTCGAGGCCGGGCGCCCGCTGCGTGAAATCGGACGGTAGCGCCCCGTCAGCCCATCAGGTGGATCAGGCGGAGCCGGGGCGGCAATGCAGCAGCATGCTGCCCACGGCGGCCATGTGCGTGCCCGCGCCCAGCACCACCATGACGTGCCACAGCGCGTTGGAAAAGGGCATGCCCTCGCGCATGTAGAACACCACCCCGATACAGTAGAAGACCAGCCCCAGCACCAGCAGGAAAAAGGCGGGCGAAGGCAGCATCCATACCCGCGGGTCGGGGCAGAGGAAGAACACCCACGCCACGCACAGGTAAGGCACCACATGGAACCGGCGTGACCATGTGAAAAAGCACATCTTGGTCACGACCCCGGCCAGCGCCATGGCCCATAGCAGGGCGCAGAACCGCAGGCTGTTCACGCCGTGACCGCCCAGCAGGATGAAGGGTGTATAGGTCGCGGCGATGGCGACGAAGATGACGGACTGGTCAATGCGCTGCAGCCCGCCCTTGAGCCGGGACGGCGGGCAGAAATTATAGGCGGCGGAAGACAGGCACGTACCCAGGATTCCGGCGCAGTAAAGCACCGTGACACCTTCCTGCACCGTGGAGTGGGAGTGCAGCGCCGTATGCAGCAGCCACAGCATCCCGTATCCCAGCCCCACAACCCCCACCACATGCACCAGCAGGTCGGTCACCCACTCGGCCGCGGAATAGATGGGAAAGCGCGTACGGGTCGTCATGCCGACCGGGATACTCCCTATTTCCGCTTTGGTCCGGTCCTGTATCATGAATAAGTCAGTTTCCTCGCGCGTAAGAAAGTCCGCCTTTCCCGCATCTGTCCACCCGGCCCGCTGTCCGTTATGACAGGCGGGAGGCTTGCGATGCACGCCACATGGCTAAGGGGAAACGGAGGGAAACATGCAGGGGTTCTGGCCGTGTCTATGGGTTCTGGCCGCCATGGCAGGGGGGCACTTCCTGCTGGGGGTGAGCCTTACGCCATGGCATGTCATCGGATTGGGACTGGCCGGAGTTGCCGGGTTTCTGGCCGCATGGGGCCTGTTTCTGGCCGGTGTCATGCTGCTGGCCTTCATTAGTGGCCTGCTGGAGCGCACGGGCAGCAAGATGCGGTGGTAAGGCGGCAGCCCTGATCCCCGCCGGGTGGCGGATGGTGCCTTTCCGCCGGAACAGGGGCTGCCCCCTGTTCCGTGGTGTGGATGTCAGCGCGCCGTGCGCTCGCCCTTTACATGGGCGCACAGGGCCTGGATTTCGGCTGCGGTGACGCCTTCGGGGTTGTGCTTGGCCTTTTTGGCAATCTCATGCTCGGTGCCGGAGGCACGGCCATGTTCACCGGCCACATGCTCGGCGAGGGCGATGACTTCCTCCTTCTGCAGCAGCTTGGGCTCCTTCAGGCCCTTGTCAGCCAGCTTGTGCATGTGTTCGCGCGCGGCGGCGGTGGGTTTGTCGGTCATGATGGACAGTCCTAATCCTGTGGAACGCAAAATGCGCGCCATTGTGTTATAACGGAAGACAGCGCACGAAAACCGATAGGGATGCACGGCGCCAGGGCATATTTCACATATCTGCCCCGGTTATCTGCCCTAGTCCCATCCGCAATCATGGACAGGCTTACGGATACAAGACATGCACGACACCACCCGGCCCGGTCCCGACAGCGCGCAGGTGCGACTGGCCCCCACCATGACGCTGACCGCCGCGCAACTGCGCCTGAAGGACGAAGTGCTTGCCTTCTGCCGCGCCCACCGGGGGGATGAACATGCGCTGTTCATTATCGAAGGCGATGCGGGCACTGGCAAAAGCCTGCTGCTCAATACGCTGTTCACCGCCATCCAGCACGCGGCGCGCGGGGATGACGCGCATGACCCCCTGCATGGCAGCCAGAACCGGGTGCTGGTGAACCACCCCGAAATGATCAAGCTCTATCGCAACATCGCCCAGTCCCAGCCCTGCCTGCGCAAGAAGGATTACGAGCGCCCCACCACCTTCATCAACCAGATGGCGGGTACCGACAGGCGCGCCGATATCGTACTTGTGGATGAGGCGCACCTGCTGCTGACACGCAGCGACCCCTACAACCGCTTCCGGCAGGATAACCAGTTGGCGGAAATCATCCGCCATGCCCATGTGGTCGTGATCGTGTTCGATGCGCGGCAGGTGCTCAAATTCAAGAGCCTGTGGGATGATGCGACCCTGGCCCGGCTGGTGGCGGGCTACCCGGTCGTGACCCGCAGGCTGGACCAGCAGTTCCGCATGCACGCCAATGCGGATGTGATGGCATGGATACGCGCCCTGCGTGACGGCTGGCTGCGCCCGCTACCCGCGCCGCAGGAATTCGATTTCCGTATTTATGATGATGCGCAGGCCATGTACGAGGCCATAAGGCAGCGCAATGCGCAATACGGCATGTGCCGCATGCTGGCGACCTACGACTATCCCTATACCCTGAACGGGCAGGACCATTTCATTACGGAGGGGCGCTTTCACCTGCGCTGGGACCGCGCCATGCCACAGGCCCGCCTGCCATGGGCTGAACGGCCGGACACGATTGATGAGGTCGGTTCGGTCTATACCATCCAGGGGTTCGACCTGAATTATGCAGGCGTCATCCTTGGCCCATCGGTCACGTATGACCCGGCGAAGGACCGCATTGTCATTGATCCCGCGCGTTATGAGGACCGCGCCGCCTTTACCGGGCGCGACGGCGTGGACAATCCCCCGGCGGTGATGGAACGGATCATTCTCAATTCCATCAACGTGCTCATGACCCGGGGGGTGAGGGGGCTGTATATCTACGCCAGTGACCCGCGCCTGCGCGCCCGGCTGATGACACTGTGGCAGGCCCGGCAGGAAGAACGCACGCCACAGGCCGCCACATGAGGGCGAAGTATCAGCCCTGCTGGCCGATCCGCTTCAGGTAGGGCAGGATTTCCGGCCCGGCCTCGATGGCGTGACCCAGAACGGTTTCGACCAGCGTGGCAAGACGCTGGGCATCAAGCCCCGCCAGTGTCACGCTCAGGTCGTGCTTTTCCTGGTCGGAGAGTTCCGGGGCCTGAATAATGCGCCGCTCCACGGCGGCCTTCATGGCGTCTGTGGTGAAGGGCAGGTCGATAATCTGGTCTTTGCTCATGGCCGTATTCCCGTATGGATAAACTGACACGGCCATCGTACGGGGTGCGGGCGTCGGGGCCAACCGCCCCGCGCGCGATGCGGTTATGCAACAGCCATCACGATGGCGGCCCCGGCCATGATCACTCCTGCTCCGCCTGTTCCTTTGCCATGGCGCGATGCAGGCGGGCTGTCTGGGAAAAGCCGCGCATTTCCTGCGCTATGCCCTGACGTTCCAGCCCGCGCAGGCCGGTGGCGTACCCGATTTCCTGCTTGAGCTGACCCAGCACCACGTTGGTGCGACCGCGAAGTATTGTCCTGAAACGATCCATATAAAAATCCCAGAAAGGGTAACAGGAAGCACCGCACTGTGTGCATGTCTGACATGCACCATACTGCCAGTGAAATGCAACAGCCAATGTGGGGCCTGCCCACATTATCGGGTGGGGGCACCCATGGTTCCCCGGTTTCAGGTGCCGGGGTTGTGTCGGGCATTTATGTTATAACCAGCGGTAAAGCAGCATTGTGGGCGTGCCCGCGCGGATATGGGTGGGGCGGATATTACAGAATTACCCCTATATTCGTGCGGAATAACTGTTATAAATCAGTCCGGATATAAAATATAATAGATAAGAAAATGGTATATTTTTATATTTTATATTCACCTATTGCAGAATGTATTTGATTTCGATCATGGTTGTTCATGCCGGTGTGCCAGACGGTTCCGTGGATCGAAACGGCCCGGACAGGTCCGTTTCTGATATAAGAGGACCGTATTCACTATGCCCAAAAACGTCGTAAACCCCGAGTTTCTGCCCATTCTGGAAAAAATGCCCTCCTTTGACGGGCTGTCGGGCCGTTCGCTGCCCGAAGTACGCGAAATTTTCCTGACATCCGTGCGGCTGATCGAAGGGCGACCGCTGCCCGACGTTGAAACGCAGGAAGTCTATGTGCCCGGCCCCGCGGGTGCGCCGGATGTGCGGGTCGTGACCTACCGCCCGCGTGAACGCCGCCCGAACGCACCGGCCATGGTCTATATCCATGGTGGTGGCCTTGTTTCCGGCCACCCGGAAGTCGATGACCCCAAATGCCAGCTTCTGGCCAGCAAGATGGGCTTTGTCATTGTCTCGGTCGATTACCGCCTGGCGCCGGAGGTCAAGTATCCCGGTGCGATCGAGGACTGTTACGCCGTGCTCAAGTGGGTGCATGAAAATGCACAGACGCTGGGCATCAACCGGCAGAAGGTCGCGGTCGCGGGTGAGAGTGCCGGCGGCGGGCTGAGTGCCGCGCTGTCGCTGCTGGCGCGTGACCGCAAGGAATACAGCCTTGCCTACCAGTTGCTGATCTATCCGATGCTGGATGACCGGACCGCGACAAAGGTCGATCCCGCACCGGATTTTGGCGAATTCGTCTGGACCCGTTCGGCCAATAAATATGCGTGGGAAGCCTATCTCGGCGCCTCGGCCGGTGGGGCGGATACGCCAGCCTATGCGGCTGCCGCGCGGGCGAAGGATCTGTCAGGCCTGCCGCCCACCTTTATCGGTGTGGGTTCAATGGATCTGTTCCTGTGCGAGGATCTGGACTATGCCCGCCGCCTGATGGCGGCTGGCGTCCCGACCGAGGTATCCGTCGTACCGGGGGCGTACCATGTGTTTGACATGTTCGTGCCCGATGCCGAACTTTCCGTCCGGTTCATGGACAATTACTGCGCGGGCCTGAAGCGGACGCTGGGCCTGTAACGGGTAAACCTCCGGGCCGTTCATGGCCCGGAAACGATCGAGCAGCCCCCGGCATGGTCATGTCGGGGGTTTTTCGCTTTTGCACCGGCGTGGAATGAACGAAGGGTGCGCGGTTTGCCGCAACGCAGGCCATAGTCCGCCGTTCAGGGCAGGGGGGCATGCTGGCCATGAAAATGACAGGATGATGGGTCATGATGACCAACAGATGATCACCACCACGTAAAACCTGCAAAATGTAGGGAGAAATCAATCCTAACGCTGATGGTAGCGGTGGACGGATTTGAACCGCCGACCAAGGGATTATGATTCCCCTGCTCTACCGCTGAGCTACACCGCCATCGCGTTAGGATGAGTGCGGAATACCCGTGCTCCGGGGGGAAGTCAACCCGTGTTTTGGCTTCAGGGTGGAAAAGGTCCGGTTGGGAGCGGATTTGTCATTTCCGCCCGATAGGGGGTACTACAGGAGCCTCACCCCACATTCGAAAACAACAGGAAAAGGCTACGCATCCTTTGTGAAAACTGAATTCCTTACCTTATTGACCCATCTGCGGCATCTGCTCGACTGGCTGCCCGGCCTCATGTCCTCCGTCCTCATGCTGTGCGCGGCGGGACTGGTGGCGGAAATGTTCAGCCGCTTCATCACCAAACTGATCCTTCGCATTCCCGGCAGCAGGCGCGGCGCTTTCGTGCGGTCGTTCACGCTGGCCATGCAGCGCCCCGCGCGGATCATGCTTGTTCTCCTGTTCGTGGGCACGGCCCTGCCGGTATCGGGCCTGCCGGCCGATATCATGCAGGATACGGCCCATGCGCTGGTGGTGCTGTTCGTCCTGATGCTGGGGTATGCGGCGCTGGTTGCCACGCGCATCCTGTCCGATGCCTATTTCAACCGGATCAATGGAAAGGATGACAAGGACGACATCCTGCTGCGCACGCACATGACGCAGGTGCGCGTGCTGCGCCGCACGACGGACCTGCTGATCGGGCTGGTGACGGTCGGGGCCTCGCTCATGACATTCGAGCCGGTGCGGCAGTACGGCCTCAGCCTGTTCGCGTCCGCCGGTGCGGCGTCACTGGTTGTCGGTCTGGCGGCACGCCCGCTGCTGACCAACCTGTTTGCCGGCGTCCAGATCGCGATGACACAGCCGATCCGCATGGAAGACCTGATCATCATTAATGGTGACTGGGCGTGGGTGGAGGAAATCACGTCCACATATGTCGTGCTGCGGGTGTGGGACTGGCGGCGGCATATCGTGCCGATTTCCTATTTTCTGGAAAACCCGTTCCAGAACTGGACGCATAATTCCGCCGCCCTGATTGGCGTGGTCTTCATCCATGTGGATTTTCAGGCTCCCATGGACCGCATCCGTGAGCGCCTGCGCGAGATCGTGCATTCCGCGCCGCTATGGGATGGCAAGGAGTTCGCCGTGCAGGTGGCGGACTGCAACGCCCATGTCATGACCATACGTGTCATTGCCAGCGCGCGCTCGGCCATGCAGAGCTGGGACCTGCGTTGTGAGATACGTGAGCAGATCATCGCCTTCCTGCGCGATGAATGTCCCGAAGCCCTGCCGCGCGACCGGCTTACGCATGTCGGCTCAATGTCCGGGCTGGATGTGATGGAGGGGCCGGGCGTGCTGTCACCACCGGTCTCACGGCCGCCGCCGGGCGCCTATACCGGGCCGCGAAGCGGCATGAGCGGGGGCGGCATGGCCCCCACCGATGGCGGGCAGGGTCACGGCTGACCCGTTCGTGTCAGGACAGGTACAGGAAAGCCGCGCAGCCCGCGCCGATGCAGTACCAGCCAAATGGCCGCAGGGCCCAGTCCTCATGATCGCGGAAGTAGCGCATGAGGATACCCGTGCACACCAGGGCAACAATCGCCGCCACGATCGCGGCAATGACCGCCACGCGCATCTGCCCCGGCAGGGGCGGCGCATGCCGCAGCTTCAGCGCCTCCAGCACGGTCGCGGCCAGAATGACCGGCTGCGCCATGAGGAAGGCGAACCGCGCCGAATTCTCATGTGACAGGCCGCGCAGCAGCCCCCCGGCAATACATGCGCCGGAGCGTGACAGGCCAGGAAAGAACGCAAGGCACTGGAACAGCCCGATCACCAGCGCTTCCCCGAACCCCAGCGAGGCGAGGGGGCGGTCACTTTCGTGCAGCAGCCTGTCGCGCATCCGGTCCACCACCAGCAGCATGACGCCATTGAGTGCGAGGAAGATCGCCGCATAGCGGGCCGTGCCGAACAGGCTGCGGATGGCATGCTCGAACAGCCCCCCGATCAGGACCGCCGGGATGGTGGCTACGATCAGCAGCGCCAGGATGCGGATGCTGTCCATCTGGTAGGTCACGCCGTAGCGCCCCGTGGCGCCGGTAAACAGCGCCACCCAGTCACGCCAGAAAAAAACCAGCAGGGCCACGCATGTGCCCAGGTGCAGCATGACCAGCAGGGGCAGGAACATTTCCCCATGCAGGTCCACGGGCCAGCGCAGGATGGCGGGCACGATGGCCGCATGGCCAAGGCTGCTTATGGGGAACTGTTCGGTGGCGCCCTGAATGATCGCTATGATGATGGCCTGAAGGAGTGTCATTGTCCGCCTGTCCATGACGCAGTAGGATGGAAGTATAAGGAACGGCATAACGCCTGATCCACCCCGTTCCGCCCCGTGGCGGAGACCGGTGTGGTGGTATGGAGCCGTATCGGGCAGGGAGCCAGCATGGCAAGGGAAAGAAGCGGCGCGATCATATCCAGTGGACTTGTCCTTCTGGTGGCGGGTGGGTTCTGTATCTACGCGCATGCCTCGCAACGCGGCGGCGTTCATGACCGCTACCCCGTCATGGCGCGCTTCGTTTCGGCCAACGGGCTGCATGTCGGCGCGGATGTCGATATGGATGGCGTGCCTGTGGGCCGGGTTACCTCCATTACGCTCGATCCCGCAACCTATATGGCCAATGTGGGCTTTACGCTCGACCGTACATTGTCGTTGCCTGAAGATACAAGTATTTCAATCGGTAGCCCGACACTTACGGCCGATACCGCGCTGCTGGTGGAGCCGGGCAGGGCGGGCACGAAGCTCGGCCCCGGCGCGGTTGTCACCAACACGCGCGAGCCGCTCAGTCTCGAGCAGCAGATCAGCAACTACATCTTCGGCAATGGCGGCCTGCCCACGAACTGATGGGCGGTGGCGCAGGGGGCGGCCCCTGCCTCAGTCATTCAGCGGGTAGCTGGCCATGAGCCTGCGCTGGCGCAGCCAGCTTTTCAGCATGGTCATGGCCCCGCTGCTCTTCCAGCCTTCGCGCCGTTTTTTCGCGCCGATGCGGAATGTCTCGCGGTAGTGCATGAACTGCGTGGCGTAGGCCGTGCGCAGGGTGGTGCGCGCATCCCATATATGGGTGGCTTCGGAGCCGACGCCGTTGATCTCGATGATCTGGAAATCCCTGCCTTCGCGCAGGGTGGCGAGGCTGCGGGCCTTGGCGTCGATCCGCCCGAAGTGGAAATCGGGGATGTCGCGCATGATCTCGTTCACGCGCGCCACAAGGGCCGGGGTGATGTCCACCGCGCGGTCATGAAAGATCGAGCCCTTGCAGTGGTTGCCCGCAAAGACCAGCGGCAGCGACTGGCCCGCCTCCAGCACGTCATGCAGGCGGTCCTTCAGGCGCGGCAGGTAGATATGGGGCACGAGACGGGTGCGGCTGTCTGCATGGAGCAGTTCTTCCACCGTGGAATGGCCGTCACCGGTCAGGCAGGGTACTTCCTTGTAGGTGAGCGAGGTAATGCGCCCCTGTGCCTCATCGGGGTGGCGGATGTAGAACAGCCCCACCTCATGCCCGTAGGGGATCAGGTGCTGGAGCATCACCGCCACGCCGCGCCCGAAGGCGGCAAGCCCCGCGCGCAGGCTTTCGGCATCGCGCATGATGCGCACGCCCGTGCCGTTGCAGCCGATGTCGGGCTTGAGCACGATGGGAAATGACAGGCCCGCCGCCTTCATCGCGTCCAGCGCGCGGGGCAGGTCGTCGCTGCCGGTGGTGATGACGGCATAGGGCGCGATCCATTCCCGCGCCACGTCACCCGCCATGTCCAGGATCGAGCTTTTGCTCTCGCCACACAGGCCGCCGGTCTCGATGCGGGGGTTGGCGGCGGTGGGCAGGCTGAAATCACGGTACCGCAGCCCCAGGATGATCCAGTACAGCACGATGGGCGTGTAGAAGATCCAGCCCGGCCAGAACTCGAAAGCCGAGACCGTCGGGGCGTCGGTGCGTGAGGCTGTCCGGGGTTCGGCGGCGGTGATCATGTCGGTCATCGGGTCTCATTATCATGCAAACGTGCGACCATGCGGCTGATCAGGAAAATGGTCAGGACGAAACCGGCCATGCCTGCCCATTTCCATGTTCCCAGATGGTCGATCAGGAACTGCCCCACCTGCAGGGATGCCGCGAACAGCAGGGATGTCCATATCAGCGTGGCCAGCACCGCAGCGACGCAGAACAGCCCGAAGCGGGCATGAAAGAAACCACATGCGGTATAAAGCGGCAAGCGCGCCCCCGGTATGAACCGGCTTATGAACACGATGCGGAATACGTTGCGGTCAAACCACTTACCTTCCCGCGCGCCGCCGGGCAGGGTGATCCAGCGCCGTGCGGGCGGCCACAGCGCGCCCAGCCGCCCCATGCCATAAAGCCCCATGTCCCCCACGATGATGCCGATATAGAGCGCGACCAGCGCGACCATGATGTCCACATGGCCGGTGCGGACCTGCATGGCGGTCATGATGGTTGCGGCGTCTTCAAGTATGAAGGTGCCGATAATGATCGCCATGGCCTGTACGAAGGGGGAAGCGCCGGCGGCGGCCAGCACGGACATCAGGGATGTGGGCATACGGACTGTTTCAGCGCATCCGGCGGGGATGGGAAGGAAAAACCGCAACCACGATATGTACAAGCCCTTCGGTCGGCCCGGCAGGCGGGCAGGGGAGCGCAGGCCACCGGGGCCAGCGCGGGAACTGCTGGTGGCGTCCTTGTGGCATGCTTCGCCCATGGCCACAAACGGGAAATTATGTCGCGTATTGTATCACGTCTGTCCCGATATGCTGATCAGTGATTGAAACGGCCGGGAGGGCGTGGCACAGCATCGGGTATGCTCGAACGTCGCCGTCTCCTCCGTCGCACCGCCACCGCCTTTGCGGGGGCTGGCGCATCGTGGCTGCTGCCCATGCGCGCGGTCCGCGCCCAGACGGCCGATCCGATGATGGGGGATTACGCCGGTTTTGTCGCCGGTATCCGCCAGGAAGCGATTCGGCAGGGCCTGACGGCGCCCGGTGTCATGCGCGCGCTGGACCTGTCCGCGCCGAACATGAAGGTGATCGAGCGTGACCGGAACCAGCCGGAATTTCACCTGACATGGGCGCAGTACCGTGCGCGCGTGCTGACGCAGCACAAGGTGGATGACGGGCGCGCCGCCTTCGCGCGTGAGCGTGCCGTGCTGGAGCAGCAGGTCCTGACCCGCTACGATGTCTCGCCCGGCGCGGTTATGGGCATATGGGGGCTGGAATCGGCCTACGGCACGCTGACCGGCAGTTTCGGCGTGGTCGATGCGCTATGCACCCTCGCCTTTGAGGGGCGGCGTGCGAAATTCTTCCATGGCGAACTGCTCAAGGCGCTGGCCATCCTCAACGCAGGCGACATCACGCCCGAAAGCATGACCGGCAGCTACGCGGGCGCCATGGGCCAGCCGCAGTTCATGCCCAGCGCCTACCTGAAATACGCGGTGGATATTGATGGCGACGGACGGCGCGACATCTGGCACTCCATGCCCGACATATTCGGCTCCATCGCCGCCTACCTGGCCGGTTCGGGCTGGGTGGCGGGTGAAAGCTGGGGGCAGGAGGCCAGCGTGCCGGACAGCCTGCCGCAGTCCGAGCTTGGGCATGCCCGCACCCGCACGCTGGGGGCGTGGATGAAGCTGGGCGTGCGGCAGGTGGGTGGCATACCCTTTGCCCGGCCCGACATGACCGGCGCGGTGCTGCGCCCGGACGGGCCGGGGGGCGAGGCCTTCATGGTCTATCGCAATTTCGCCGCGATCCGTCGCTATAATCCATCTGATTTCTATGCGCTGGCCGTTGGCCTGCTGGGAAACGAAATTACCTGACGGCTCCCGTCATTCCGCCATCTCGTCACCCGGCCCGTGGCATATGCCCGGCCGGTCTCTACCGGACCAAGGATACAATGCACACCCGACGTTTCCTTCTGGCTGGGGCCACCAGCTTTCTTGTATCCGCCACGGCGCTGGCGGCGCCCGCCTCCCGCCGCCGCCATGCCGCGGCCCCCACGGCTGATGCCAGCGCGCCGCCGGCTGTCGCCTCCACACCGGCCAACAGCCTGATCGGCCCGATCGACACGGTCGCGCGCTGGGCCTGTATCGTCGATTACACCACGGGCGCGGTGATACTGGAAAAGGCGGCGGATGAGCGCATGCCGCCGTCCTCCCTGACCAAGATGATGACGGCCTATGTCGTGTTCGGCATGCTGCGCGCGGGCAGGCTGACGCTGGAGCAGACGCTGCCCGTCAGTGAAAAGGCATGGCGGATGCAGGGGTCGAAAATGTTCGTGCCGCTGCATGGTTCCGTAAGCGTGGCCGAACTGATCCAGGGCATGGTGATCCAGTCGGGCAATGACGCGTGCATCGTGCTGGCGGAAGGGGTTGCGGGGTCCGAGGACCAGTTTGTCAGCCTCATGAACACGCAGGCCGCCCAGATGGGCATGACCAACAGCCATTTCATGAACGTGACCGGCTGGCCGATGGACGGGCACTACATGTCCGCGCGTGACGTGGCGACCATCGCCATGCACCTGATCCATGATTTCCCGGAATATTATCACTTCTTTTCCGAAAAAAGCTTCTCCTTCAACAAGATCACGCAGGAGAACCGCAACGCGCTGGTGGTCAAGGGCATTGCCGACGGCCTCAAGACCGGCCACACGGATGCCGGTGGCTTCGGCCTGTGCGCCAGCGCCGAGCGCGGCGGCAACCGCGTGGTCATGGCGCTTAACGGCCTGCCCAGCAGCAATGTGCGCGCGAATGAGGGCGAGAGGCTGTTTGAATGGTCGTTCGTCAATTTCGAGAACGCGACCCTCATCCACCGGGGCGCGGTCATGGACAACGCGCCCGTCTGGCTGGGGCAGGCGCATAGCGTGCCGCTGGTGGCGACGCGTGACGTGACCCTTACGCTGCCGCATGGCTGGCAGAACCGGGTGCATGTCAGCATGGTGTACGACAGCCCCGTGCCCGCCCCCATTACCATGGGGCAGCAGTTGGGGGAGGTGGTCATTTCCAATACGGGATTGGCTGAAATCCGTATTCCGCTTGTGGCGGGGGCAAACGTGCCACGGCTGGGGATCATGGGCCGGGCGGTGGCGGTACTGGGCCAGAAGCTGGGGCACGGCTAGGCCATGGCTGGCCTGTTCATTACGTTTGAAGGCGGCGAGGGGGCGGGCAAGTCCACACAGGCCCGCCTGCTGGCCGAATTCCTGCGCGCGCAGGGGCATGACGTGGACCTGACGCGGGAGCCGGGCGGCACGCCGGGGGCCGAGGCGCTGCGGGATTTCCTGCTGTTTGGTGGTCATGACCTGTCAGCCCGGGCGGAGGTGCTGGCGCATTTCGCCGCACGCGCCGACCATGTGGAACGTCGCATCCTGCCTGCCCGCGCGCAGGGCCGGATCGTGATCTGTGACCGCTTTGCCGATTCGACCGAGGCCTATCAGGGTTACGGGCTGAGCCATGGCGACCCGGCACTGCTGGACATGATCGGCCGCCTGCGTGGCCTGATCCCGGCGGCACCCGACCTGACCTTTGTGCTTCAGGTGCCGCCCGCCATCGCCCAGGCGCGCATGGCCGGGCGCGGCAATGCCCGGACCGACCGTTACGAGGCGCTGGACCCCGCCTTCCATACCCGCGTGGCGGAAGGGTTCGACATCATCGCCCGCCGTGACGCCGCGCGCTGCCACCGCGTGGACGCCAGCGGCCCGATGGAAAGCGTGCAGCAGGCCATCCGCGCGGTGCTGGCGCCGTATCTGGACGGGGCGGGCAGGGGGGCGGATGTCTGATCCGCGTACCTGCCGCCAGCTTTTCGGGCATGATGCGGCGTGGCGGGAATTCCTTGCCGTCATCCGCACCGGCAGGCTGCACCACGCATGGCTGCTGACGGGGCCGGAGGGGATTGGCAAGGCCACCATGGCCTTCATGATGGCGCGCGTGCTTCTGGCCGCGGAAGATCATGACAGCCCCGTTGGCCGCCGGGTCAGCGCGGGCACGCATGCCGACCTGCTGGTGATCGCGCGCGGAATGGATGAAAAACGCCACCGCCTGCGCCGTGAGATCGTGGGAGATGACATACGCCCCATTTCCGCCTTCCTGCGCCGCACCGCGGCGGAGGGCGGCTGGCGCGTGGTGATCGTGGATGGCGCGGAATACATGAACCGCACGGCGGCCAACGCCATCCTCAAGATCCTTGAGGAACCGCCCGAGCGCGCCATCCTGATCCTGACGACCTCCGTGCCGGGCCGCCTGCTGCCCACCATCCGCAGCCGCTGTCGGGTGCTGGGCCTTGGCGCGCTGGATGACGCGACCATGCGCGCCGTGCTGTCACACATGCCTGAGGCCCCTGATGCGGGGACGATGGACAGCATCATCGCAATGGCGCGGGGGGCGCCGGGCAAGGCGCGGGAACTGCTTGACGGTGATGGCGCCGGGGTCGCCCGGCTGGTGGCGCGGGTCATGAACGGTGACGCGGGTGAGGCCGGGGGCTATGACATAGCCGAGCAGGTCACAAGACGGGAAAATGGTTTTTCCGTCTTTTTCGATCTGCTGTGTAATGCCATATCTGAAAAAACGCGTGATCTGGCCCGGGATGCGGCCGTGATGCGTGAAAGAGATCTCCGCCCGGCCCGCCTGGCCCTGCTGTGGCAGGACATGGTACGGCTGCGCGCGGAAACCGAACAATTCAATCTGGACAGGCAGCAGGCGGTTTTAACGGCGCTTGCGCGGGTGAGTGAAACATGACACGGCGCTACTACGTCACCACACCAATCTATTACGTGAACGGGGCGCCACATATCGGCCACGCCTATACCTCCGTCGCGGCGGACGTGATCGCGCGCTTCAAGCGGCTTGCGGGGTTCGATGTCTTTTTCCTGACCGGAACGGACGAGCACGGCCAGAAGGTGGAGCAGGCGGCACAGGCCGCGGGCATGGAACCCATCGCCTTTGCCGATCGCGTCGCGGCCGATTTCCGTGACATGTACGACAAGATGGCCATCTCGTATGATGATTTCATCCGCACGACCGAACCCCGCCACGCGGAGGGTGCCTCCGCGCTGTGGAAGCGGCTGGAGGAAAACGGCCATATCTACCTCGGCGCGTATGAAGGCTGGTACGCGCTGCGCGATGAATGTTTCTATGGCGAGGACGAACTGGTCACCGGCCCCGACGGCACCAAGGTCGCACCCACGGGTGCCGCCGTGGAATGGGTGAAGGAGCCGTCCTACTTCTTCCGCCTTTCCGCCTTTGGTGACAGGCTGCTGGAACTGTATGAAAACCAGCCCGGCTTCATCGAACCCGCAAGCCGTCGTAACGAGGTGGCAAGCTTCGTGCGGCAGGGGCTGCGCGACCTGTCCATCAGCCGCACCAGCTTCAACTGGGGCATTCCCGTGCCGGGCGATCCGAAGCATGTGATGTATGTGTGGGTCGATGCGCTGGCCAATTACCTCTCCGCCGTGGGTTTCCCCGATGAAACGGCGGCGCGGTGGGATTTCTGGCCCGCCAACCTGCATCTGGTGGGCAAGGACATCCTACGCTTCCACGCCATCTACTGGCCCGCGCTGCTGATGGGGGCAGGGCTGGAACTGCCCCGGCGCGTGTTCTCGCACGGGTGGTGGACCATCGAAGGCCAGAAGATGAGCAAGTCACTGGGCAACGTGGTGGACCCGCGTGACCTGGTGGAGACCTTCGGCCTTGATCCGGTCCGGTTCTTCCTGATGCGTGAAATGCCCTTTGGTGGCGACAGCGACCTCAGCCGCCGGGCCATCATCTCGCGCATGAATGTCGAACTGGCCAACGACCTTGGCAACCTGGCGCAGCGCACGCTTTCACAGATCGCGCGCAACTGCGGCGGGGTCCTGCCCGCGCAGGGTACGCACACGGCGGAAGATACCGCCCTGCTGGCCCCGGCCACCCTGCTGCCCCAAATCATGCACGAGCAGATCGACCGTCAGGCCCTGACCGACGCGCTGGAAGAAGTGTGGAAGGTGATCCGCGCCTGCAACGCCTATATCGACCATCAGGCCCCGTGGAAGCTGAAGAAGACCGACAGCGCGCGCATGAATGATGTGCTGCGCGTATTGGCCGATGCGCTGCGCATCATCGCGACCGTGCTCCAGCCCTACATGCCTGACAGCATGGACCGGATGCTGACCCAGCTTGGCGTGGAAGCGGGCGAGCGCGATTTTGCCGCACTCGACACGCCGCTGCCCGAAGGCCGCGTGTTGCCCGCCCCGCAGGGCATCTTCCCGCGTTTTGTTGAACCGGAGGCGACATGACCCGTACGGGGCTGACCGATTCCCACTGTCATCTCGACCATTTTTCCGATGAGGAACTGCCAGAGGTCCTGACCCGCGCGCGGGAAGCCGGGGTGGATGGCATGGTCACCATCGGCACCCGCCTGTCACACGCGGCACGGCAGAAGAAACTGGCGGAACTGGACCGGCCTGACCTGCGGGTATGGTGCTCCATCGGCACCCACCCTGACCATGTGGCGGAGGAGACCCTGCCCGATGCCGCCACCCTCATCGCCATGGCGGATGACCCGCGCGTGGTGGGGCTGGGGGAAAGCGGGCTGGACTACTTCCACGGGCAGGAGGATGTCCGCCCGCTGCAGCAGGAAAGCTTTCGCGTGCATATCGACGCCGCACGCCAGACCGGCCTGCCGCTGGTGATCCATACGCGTGAGGCGGATGATGACATGCTGGCCATCCTGCGTGACGAGACGGAGCGCAACGGGGCCTTTCCGTTCCTGATCCACTGCTTCTCCTCCGGGCCGGAACTGGCGCGGGGGGCACTGGAGCTGGGGGGGTATATCAGCTTCTCCGGCATCGCGACCTTCAACCGCGCGCAGTCGGTGCGTGACGTGGCACGCGACGTGCCCGCTGACCGCCTGCTGGTCGAGACCGATTCGCCCTATCTCGCCCCGGTGCCCCGGCGCGGCAAGCGCAACGAACCCGGCTACGTGGCCTATACCGCCCGGGTGCTGGCCGAACTGCGCGGGATGGAGGACGCGGCCTTTGCCGAGATGACCACCCGCAATTTCACCCGTCTGTTCAGCCGGGCGGCCTGACGGCATGGAGGTGATCATCCTCGGCTGTGGCGGCTCGGCGGGCGTGCCCATGCTTGGTGGCCCTGATGGGGCGGGGGAGTGGGGGGAATGTGACCCGGCGGAACCACGCAACCGCCGCACGCGCTCATCCATCATCATAAATGACGGGCCGGGCCGGATGCTGCTGGTCGATACCGGGCCGGACCTGCGCGCCCAGCTTCTGGCGCAGCGGGTCAGTCGGGTGGATGCGGTGCTGTACACCCACGCCCATGCCGACCATATCGCCGGTCTGGACGAACTGCGCGGGGTCAACCGCGTCATCAACGGGCCGCTGCCCGTCTATGGCACGGCGGAGGTGCTCGATGAGGTCAGGGTGCGGTTTGACTACGCCTTCCGCCCCTGGACACCGCCACGGATCATCCGCCCCATCCTTGAGGCTCATGCCGTCAGCCTGCCGGAGCGGCGGGTCATGGCGGGGATGGAGGTTGACCTGTTCAGCCAGCAGCATGGCTGGACCGAAACGCTGGGCCTGCGGGTGGGACCCATGGCCTACTGTACCGATGTGGTGGAACTGGATGACGGCGCGCTCGATACGCTGCGCGGGGTCGATACGTGGCTGGTGGACTGCTTCCAGCGCGTGGAACATTCCTCCCACGGGTGGCTGGAGCGGGTGCTGTACTGGCGCGACATCATAAAGCCCCGCCGCACCGTGCTGACCCATATGGGGCCGGACATGGACTGGGGCTGGATGCAGGCCAACCTGCCTGATGGGGTCGAGGCCGCGTATGACGGATTGCGCCTGTACGCCTGAACACGCGTCGCCTGACGCGGATAATTCCGACATATAAAATGCAAAGCATGCGCGTAATGCTTGCCAGCGGCCCGTTCGCACCCTATGAGGGTGCGCCAACGGTCGGTGACCCGAGGCGCGGGGAAGCCGCCATCTGTTGACGAGGCCCCTGCATCATGTCTTCCACACCGAAAAATACATCCGCCCCCCGCATCGAGGACCGAATCCGCGAGGCGCTGGCCTTTGACGACGTGCTGGTCGTGCCGGACGAATCGAATGTCCTGCCTTCGCAGACATCGACCAAAACCCGGCTGACCCGCAAGATCACCCTCAACATCCCGCTGGTTTCCTCCGCCATGGATACCGTGACCGAGGACAGCATGGCCATCGCCATGGCCCAGAACGGCGGGCTGGGCGTGATCCACAAGAACCTGACGATCGAACAGCAGGCCGAGCAGGTCCGTCGCGTCAAGCGCTTCGAATCCGGCATGGTGGTCAATCCCGTCACGGTCTATCCCGACCAGACGCTGGCCGAAGTCAACGCGATCATGTCCCGCCATGGCATAAGCGGCCTGCCGGTCGTGGAGCGCGAGACCAACCGTCTGGTCGGCATCCTGACCAACCGTGATGTCCGCTTCGCCACCGACCCGGGGCAGCGCGTCTATGAACTCATGACGCGTGAGAACCTCGTGACCGTGCGCAACAACGCCGATCGTGACCAGGCCCGCCAGCTCCTGCACCGCCACCGGATCGAGAAGCTGCTCGTCATTGATGACGAGGACCGCTGCATCGGCCTCATCACTGTCAAGGACATGGACCGCGCCGTCCAGTACCCGCAGGCCAACAAGGACAGCCTCGGCCGCCTGCTCTGCGCGGCCGCGACCGGCGTGGGCGATGACGGCGTGGCCCGTGCGAGCGAACTCATGGCTGCGGGCGTGGACGTGCTGGTGGTCGATACCGCGCATGGCCATTCGGCGGGCGTTCTGAAAACCATCGAGCGCCTGCGCGCCATCGAGAACGATATCCAGATCATTGCCGGTAACGTCGCAACCCCCGAAGCCGCCCGCGCGCTGATCAACGCCGGGGCGGACTGCGTAAAGGTCGGGATCGGCCCCGGCTCCATCTGCACCACGCGCGTGGTGGCGGGTGTGGGCGTGCCGCAGTTCTCCGCCGTGATGGAAACCTCGGCCGCGTGCCATGAGCTTGATGTGCCCGCCATTGCCGATGGTGGCATCCGGACATCGGGTGATATCGTCAAGGCCATTGGCGCGGGGGCGGATGTGGTGATGATCGGCTCGCTGCTGGCAGGCACCGAGGAAGCACCGGGCGAGGTGTTCCTGTATCAGGGCCGCACCTATAAATCCTATCGCGGCATGGGCAGCCTTGGCGCGATGGCGCGCGGATCGGCCGATCGTTATTTCCAGCAGGAAATCAAGGACACCCACAAGATGGTGCCCGAAGGGATCGAGGGCCGCGTGGCGTACAAGGGCGCCATGGGCGCGGTGGTCCACCAGCTTGTGGGCGGGCTGCGTGCCGGCATGGGCTATACCGGCTCCGCCACGGTGGCGGACCTGCAGAAGCGCGCGCGCTTCCGCCGCATTACCGGCGCGGGCCTGCGTGAAAGCCATGTGCATGATGTCTCCATCACGCGCGAAGCCCCGAACTACCGGCAGGACTGATCCTGCCGCCTTAATGACAGCAACGGTTCCATAATCCATGACACCCAGCGCACGGCTTTCCGCCGCCATTGACCTGCTTGCCGCAATGGAGGCGACGCCGCAGCGTCCGGCCGATGCGCTGGCCAACGCCTTTTTCAGGGAGCGCCGCTATATCGGCGGCGGCGACCGCCGGGCCATCTCGGCGCGTGTCTGGCGCATCCTGCGCCACTGGCGGCGGCTGGAATGGTGGATCGGCCGTGCGGGCGTGGCGTTCACGCCGCGCATGCTGGTGCTGGCCATGATGGCGCTGGAACCGGATGGTAAGGAAAACCCCCAGACACTGTTTACGGGGGAACGTTACGCGCCCCTGAGCCTGACGGGGCCTGAACAGGCGCTGTACAACCAGCTCCGTGGCCAGTCGATTACACATGCGGACATGCCGCGCGCCGTCAGGCTGGAGGTGCCGGACTGGCTGCTGCCCCGGCTGGAGCGCACGTTTGGCGATGCGCTGGAGGCGGAACTCGCTGCCATGGAGGGCGAGGCCACGCTCGACCTGCGCGTCAACCTGCTCAAGGGTGATCGTGGCCGGGCGCGCGCGGCGCTGGAGGCTGAGGGCATCCATGCCACGGACACCACCCTGTCCCCATGGGGCCTGCGTGTTGCGGGCCGCCAGCCCATTACATCCAGCACCGCGTTCCGTGAGGGGCTGGTCGAGATACAGGATGAAGGCAGCCAGCTTGTCGTGGCCGCCGTTGGCGCGCGGCCGGGCATGCGGGTGCTGGACTATTGCGCCGGTGCCGCGGGCAAGACGCTGGGCATGGCCATGACCATGGAAAATCGCGGCCATATCGTGGCCTGCGATGTCTCCGAACCGCGGCTGGAGGGGGCGGTGCGCCGCCTGCGCCGCGCCGGTGTGCATAATGCCGAACGCCACCTGCTGGTCACGGGTGATCGCTGGGCGCGGCGGCGCGCGGGCAGCTTTGACCGCGTGCTGGTCGATGCGCCCTGCACGGGCACCGGCACATGGCGGCGCAACCCCGATGCCCGCCTGCGCCTGCGTGAGCAGGACCTGCTGGAACTGACCGCGAAACAGGCGGACATCATGGACCGCGCCGCAACGCTGGTCCGGCCCGGCGGGCGGATGGTCTATGCCACCTGTTCCGTCCTGCGTGAGGAAAATTCGGACCAGATTGCCGCCTTCCTTGCGCGTAATCCCGATTTCTCGCTGGTTGCGCCGGATTCGGTGCATGATGACCTGCCACCGGGCCTGAGCACTGACGGACAGGTCAGCCTGACGCCTCGGCAACATCATACCGATGGTTTTTTTGCTGCCATCATGCAGCGCAAATCCTGATATAAAATATACGAAGGCCCCGATCGTGACGCATGCCCCTGGCTGAAAGCCGGCAGGGCGGCGGGGGCGTTTTGCAACAACGCGGGACATGGGCATGCAGGCCACAAACCTGGCGATCGGAATTCTGTGCGTACTGGGCGGTGGAATCGCCGCCCAGTGGGTGGCGTGGCGGTTCCAGCTTCCGGCCATCGTGCTGCTGTTCGCAATCGGGCTGTTTTACGGGCCGGGGGTGGGGCTTATCCACCCGGCGGCGGCGATCGGCCCTTATTTCCATCCGCTCGTGTCCATGGCCGTGGCCTTTATCGTGTTCGAGGGCGGGCTTGCGCTTGACCTGCGCCAGTGGCGGCAGGCGGGGGAAGGGGTGCTGCGGCTGACAGCGGCGGCCCTGCCCATCAACTGGGTGCTGGGTTCGGTCGCGGCGCATTACGTCGGGCATCTGAGCTGGGGCACGGCATGGCTGTTCGGGGCGATTGTGGTCGTGACCGGGCCGACCGTGGTGCTGCCGCTGCTGCGCCATACCAAGCTGCAGCCACGGGTCGCGGCCTTCCTGCGGTGGGAAGCCATTGTCAACGATCCCATCGCCGCCATTCTGGCCACGCTGGTGCTGGAATGTCTGCTCATCAAGCCATCGTACAGTCCTGGCATGTCGCTTGCGGCGGTGGAAATCGGGCCGCACCTGCTGTTCGCCACCATGTTCGCGATTGGCTGCGGCATCTTTCCCGCCGTGCTGATCAAGTTCCTTTCATCACGCGACATGCTGCCTGAAATCCTGCGTATTCCCATGATCCTGGCCTTCGCCATGGGGGTTGCGGCGGTGTGCAATCTGGTCATGCAGGGGGCGGGGCTGATGGCGGCCACGGTATTTGGCATGGCGCTGGCCAACCTGCATGTAACCGGCATGACGGAGCTGCAGCGCATCAAGGAATCCCTTGGCGTGATCGTGGTGTCATGCCTGTTCATACTGCTGACGGCGGACCTGCAGCGCACGGTCCTGTCACAGCTTTCGCTGTCCATCATGGCGCTTACGTTTACGGTCATGTTCGTGGTGCGGCCGCTGGGCATTTTCCTGTCCACCATCGGCGCCCGGATGTCATGGCAGGAGCGGCTGTTCGTGGGCTGGATCGCGCCGCGCGGCATCGTGGCCGCCGCCGTGTCGGGGGTGATCGGCCTGCAGTTGCATGAGGCGGGCTACCCCGGCGCCAACCTGATCACGCCCGCCGTGTTTGCCCTGATCGCATCGACCATGATCCTGCACGGGTTTTCGCTCCGCCCGCTGGCGCGCGCACTGCGCCTGACGCTGTCCGATGAACCGGCGCTGGCCATAATGGGGGCCAATGCATGGTCCACCAACCTTGCCCGCGTGCTGCATGAGCGTGGCATACCCGTGCTGCTGGTGGATACCTACGCCCCGGCGCTGGACAAGGCCGCGCGCTTTGGCGTGCCGGTGCTGAATGCGGAGCTGCTGTCGGTCGAGGGACAGGAAAGCCTTGAGGAACGTCCCGCCGACTACCTGATCGCCGCCACGCCGGACGCCATCTATAACGGGCTGGTCTGCGCGCGCATGGCGCCGGATCTGGGGCGGCAGCGCGTGTTCCAGGTCAGTCCGGGCGTGGCACGGCTGGACCTGTACCATGGGCTGAGCCGGGATTCGCGCGGCAAGGTGCTGGGGGAGCCGGGCTGGAATTTTTCCCTGATCGACTCCCTTTATGCCCGGGGCTGGCGCTTTGACAGCTTCATTGTGGAGGAGACCGAGGGCGAGGTCCGGATGGAGGAAAAGGAGGGCATGCTGTTCATGACCATCCGCAAGGGCACCGCGATCTGGATTTTCTCCGCCGAGGACGTGATGCAGAACGAGCCTGCCGATGGCGACATCATCGTGATGTTCATGCCGCCCGCCCAGACGGCGGCCCAGCCTGCGGGCGAGGCCCCTATACCGGCCTGACCTCGATTTCCGACAGGCCTGCGGCGAGGAGATCGCGCAGCGCAGGCTCGGCCATGGCGATGCACCCTTCCGTCGGCCTGCCACCTGCAGGTGGCAGGTGCATGAATATGGCGGACCCCGCGCCGGGCCGCACAGGGGCGTCATTATAGCCCAGTACGACGATAATGTCGTAAACGTGATCTTCCCGCCATAACCGCTCATGCCGCGCGGGATGGGGCAGGGTAACGTACTGGTTATAGTCGCGATGGGTCGGATCGTCGCACCAGCCATCGGTCGGGCACAGGGGCTCTACAGGCAGATGACAAACTGGTGATGCAACGCGGTCCGCCCGGTAGAACACCCGCCGCAGGGGCAGAATACCGGCCGGGGTTGCATGATCTCCCTCGATTTTCGGGCTTTTGATGCCGCCCGCGCCGATAATGGCCGGAACGATTGTGCGCATGCAATGCAGTCGTGCATCCAGCCCTGTATTCGTTTGCAAAATTGCGCGTATCATGAATTCCTCTGGGTTGGGCCGTATTTAATGTTATCTCCGGCCCGATCTGGCTGCGTGCGGTGCCATGCCACGGGTTGTGGAACCGGACATGAACAGGCAAGACAGAGACTGGTCCGATAAGGGGCCGGGATTAAAGTGATAAAGAGGGTTCGATGGCAGGAGCACGTCCCATACTGATAGCGGACGACGATCAGACTTTACGTCAAATGCTCGTTGAACAGCTACAGGTTGATGGTGAATTTGAAGCGATCGAGGCCGGCTCCGTCGCCGAGGCCTGGGAGAAACTGCAAGCACCGGGCGCCCGGTTTGACGCGATCATTCTGGATGTTTCCCTGCCCGACGGCGACGGGCGCGATTTCTGCGCCGAACTGCGCCGCAAGGGCAAGCGGATTCCCATCATCATCCTGACCGGCTCCGATGAGGAAACGGATGTGGTGCGGGGGCTGGACGCCGGGGCGAATGACTATGTCGCCAAGCCGTTCCGTATTGCGGAACTTCTGGCCCGCCTGCGTGCACAGATGCGCATTTTTGAAAACAGCGAGGACGCGGTCTTCGCGATCGGGCCGTATATCTTCCGCCCCTCCGCCAAGCTCCTGCAGGAGACGGCCAAGAACCGCCGCATCCGCCTGACGGAGAAGGAAGCCGCCATCCTGAAGTTCCTGTACCGCGCCGGCACCCGTCCCGTGCCCCGCCAGGTGCTGCTGAACGAGGTATGGGGCTACAACGCCGCCGTCACCACCCATACGCTCGAGACGCATATCTACCGCCTGCGCCAGAAGATCGAACCCGATCCCACCAACGCCACCCTGCTGGTGACGGAAGGGGGCGGCTACCGTCTGGACCCGGAAGGCGGCAAGGCGCTTCCTGCCTGATCCTGACGGTTGACAGGCTGTTATCTGACGGGCCGCCCGGTTGCTGGGCGGCCCGGTCTGTTTTCAGGGCTGTGTTTTACACATCCAGATCGACAATGACCGGCACATGGTCGGATGGCTTGTCCCAGTCACGTGCATCCCTGAGCACTTCCATGCCGCGCAGGGCGGGCTGCAGGTCCGGCGTGATCCACACATGGTCCAGACGCCGCCCACGGTTGGACGCACGCCAGTCGCGGTTGCGATAGGACCACCACGTATAGAGTTTCTCACTGGCGGGTACGAAGTGGCGCATGGCGTCAACGAAGCCGGTGTGCTGCCATTTCAGCAGGCCCTCGGTCTCCGGCGGGGTGTGGCTGACGATTTTCAGGAGCTGCCGGTGGCTCCACACATCATGTTCCAGCGGGGCGATGTTCAGGTCGCCCACCAGCACCGTGCGCCGCATGTCCTGCGCGGAGAACCAGTGGCGTGCCTCCTCGATGAAGGCGAGCTTATGCGCGAATTTGGGGTTTTCCACCGGGTCGGGAATATCACCGCCAGCAGGCACGTAGAAATCATGCACATCAATCGCGGCCGCCCCGGTGCCGTGGCGCACGGCGATATGCCGGCAGTCACCGCGCTCACACCAGTCGGGTGTGTCTTCCAGCACGCTGACCGGCTGGCGGGACAGGATGGCGACCCCGTTATAGCCCTTCATGCCCCGGAACACGACGTGATCAAACCCCAGCGCGCGCACGTCTTCCATGGGAAACAGGGCGTCGGGCACCTTGGTTTCCTGCAGGCATATCATGTCGGGCGCCGTGTCCTGACAGAGCCGGGCGAGCAGGGGCATCCGCAGGCGGAGGGAATTGATATTCCAGGTGATGATACGCATATCGGGTGCATTGCCGATCCGGCGCAGGCTGGCAAGGCCCTTTTTGCGCGGCTGCCGGGCCGGGTGGGACAAAAACAGGAACGAATTGCGAAAGGCGTCTGATATTTCGTGTAAAAAGGAAACCGGACATCTGAAACACGTAAATGCCACAATTTGTCCACTTGTGGGGTTGACAGGGCCTGTTTTGCCCAATGTAGCGTGGCTTTTCCGTTTCAGTTCCTGCGCTTACCGATATAGTTATTTTAAATCAATAAGTTAGTATTAATGATGTTTTTTTGGGCAATCCAAGTCGAGGAAAGGAAAACCGCCATCCGCACGTTTTTTTCTGCTGCTGCTCCACAGACTTATCCACACCATCGGTGGATGAACGGCTACCATCCATGACAACCGCCATTTCAGCCCCCCCAACGCGCCCCGTGGGGGTGGAGGCGATTCATCACGCGCTCCAGACCATGCCGCAGTCCCCCGGTGTGTACCGCATGCTGGGGCCGAAGGGGGAGGTGCTGTATGTTGGCAAGGCGCTAAACCTGAAAAAGCGCGTGACCTCCTATACCCATGTCAGCCGCCTGACCGAACGCCTGCGCCGCATGGTGTCCGAAACCGGCAGCATGGAAATCGTCACCACACATACCGAGGCCGAAGCCCTGCTGCTGGAGGCCAACTACATCAAGCGCATGCAGCCGCGGTACAACATCCTGCTGCGTGATGATAAGAGTTATCCATGGATCATGCTGACGGACAAGCATGATTTTCCTCAGATCAGCAAACACCGGGGCAAGCCGGTCAAGGGCGCGTCCTACTGGGGGCCGTTTGCCTCCGCCTGGTCGGTCAACCAGACGCTCAACCTGCTCCAGCGCACCTTCCTGCTGCGCTCATGTTCCGACAGCGAGATGCAGGGCCGTGCGCGCCCGTGCCTGCTGCACCAGATCCACCGCTGCTCGGCCCCGTGCGCGGACCGGATCAGCCGCGAGGACTACGCTGCGCTGGCCGATCAGGCGCGCAGCTTCCTGGCGGGCAAGAACCCGCACATGCGCGAGCAGCTTGTCAGTGAGATGGAGGCCGCAGCCGAAGCACTGGAGTTCGAGCGCGCCGCCGCCATCCGTAACCGCATACGCGGGCTGTCGGCGCTGCAGCAGGATTCGAGCGTGGTCAATCCATCCTCGCTGGTGGATGCGGACATCATCGCCATCTGGCAGATCGCCGGGCAGTCCTGCATCCAGGTCTTTTTCATCCGCGCGGGGCGCAACAACGGCAACCGTGCCTTCTTTCCCAGCCATGCGCGTGACGAGAACGCGCCCGATGTGCTCGCCGCCTTCATCGGCCAGTTCTACGATGACAAGCCGCCCCCGCCGCAGGTGCTGGTCAATCAGGACCTGCCCGAACATGACGTGCTGGCATCGGCATTGAGCCTGCGCAGGGGGCGCAAGGTGGAGATCCTCCATCCCCAGCGGGGCGAAAAGCGCGGTGTAATCGACCATGCCGCAATCAACGCGCGTGAGGCGCTGGAGCGCAGGCTGGCCGAAAGTGCGGGGCAGGCGCGGCTGCTGCAGGGGGTGGCCGACCTGTTCGGGCTGGACGCGCCGCCTGCGCGAATCGAAACCTACGATAACAGCCACATCATGGGCGCCAACGCCTATGGCGTGATGGTGGTGGCGGGGCCGGAAGGTTTCGAGAAACGGGCCTACCGCAAATTCTCCATCAAGGGGCCGGTCACGCCCGGCGATGACTTCGCCATGATGCGCGAGGTGCTGGAGCGCCGTTTCCGCCGCGCGCTGCGCGACCGTGAAGAAGGCAACCGCCCCGAGGACTGGCCCGACATCCTGCTGATTGATGGCGGGGCAGGGCAGTATTCCGCCGTCAGGGCGGTGCTGGATGATCTGGGCGTGACCGGTGTGACGCTGGTGGCCATCGCCAAGGGTCCGGACCGTGATGCCGGGCGGGAATGGTTCCACACCGCTGACCGCCCGCCGTTCCAGCTTCCGCCGCGTGACCCGGTGCTGTATTACCTCCAGCGCCTGCGTGACGAGGCCCATCGCTTCGCCATCACCACGCACCGCGCCGGGCGGTCCAAAACGCTGGTGCGTTCGGAACTGGACGATATTCCCGGCGTTGGTCCGGCACGCAAGCGGGCGCTGCTCAACCACTTCGGCTCGGCGCGCAGCGTGCGGCAGGCGGGGCTGGGGGAACTGGAAAGCGCGCCGGGAATCAACCGCGACATGGCGCGGACCATTTACGGGTATTTCCATCCCGACTGGACAGGAGAGTGAACGGCTGTCATGCAGATGTGAGCGCAGAACCTGCCTGACAGGCGTTATCGGTATTTCGACTTTCCCCCATCCTTGGTTATAGCTGTATAAACATGCTTACCGACCTGCCCAATCTCCTGACCCTGTCCCGCATTGTCGTGGTCCCCATTGTCGTGGGGCTGGTCGTCCTCCATACGCCCCAGACCGACTGCGCGGCCTGCGTGCTGTTCATCCTGGCCGGGATAACCGATTACCTGGATGGCAAGCTCGCCCGGGCCTGGAACCAGAATTCGGATCTCGGGCGCATGCTCGACCCGATCGCGGACAAGCTGCTGGTCGGTGCCTCGCTCATGGTCATGGCGGGGCTGGGGCGGCTGCCCTATGGCTGCCTGTACCCGGCCATCATCATCCTCTCGCGTGAGATTCTGGTCAGTGGCCTGCGGGAATATCTGGCCGCCACCCGGGTCGGCCTGCCGGTGACGAAACTGGCGAAGTGGAAAACCGGATTCCAGATGACGGCCATCGGCTT
The DNA here is from genome assembly GCF_003403295.1 of Komagataeibacter melaceti. GTDB lineage: Bacteria > Pseudomonadota > Alphaproteobacteria > Acetobacterales > Acetobacteraceae > Komagataeibacter > Komagataeibacter melaceti. Next base: position 64,490 of record NZ_QUWV01000045.1, read on the forward strand.
TCTGCTGGCAGGCGACAGCACCGCCGTCCTGCTGCATATTGGCTGGCTGCCGGTTGATGCGCTGGGTGCGGTGATGATGTGGATTGCCGCGGCGCTGACCCTGATTACCGGGTGGGATTACCTGTCCACCGGTCTGCGGCACGTCAACGCGACCGATCCGGGTGCCACGAAATTATCTTCCTGACCTACATGAAAAATTAACGCCCGCCATGGTTGCTCTTCATGGCGGGTACGGTGCCCGCGTTTACCGGACAGGTAAGGGGGGCAACGGTGCGCAACATCCTGGTGCTGTTATTGCTGGTGGGGCTGGCCGGGTGCGGGGGATTTGGCAAGATATTGTCCGACAATAGCGAATTGCCCGGCAGCCTGCCCAATACCCCGCGCGCGGATGTGGAGAACATGCGCCGCGTGGTGGGGCAGGCCCCGCAGGTGCTGCCCATCCTGCCGCAGGAGCGCAATATCTGGCCCGTGATTCCCGCCACGGGGCAGGAAATGCTGGCGGGCATGGACACGGGCGCCACGCCGTCCGCCACCGCCCCACCCGCGCCGGACCTGCCCGCGGGGGGTGAGATGCAGATCGGCAACGATGGCGTGCAGCTTGTCCTGCCGGATGGGGATTCCCAGCTTTCCACATTGTCTTCACGCCCCTTGGCGACGCATAAGGACGTGTCGGACAAAGCCATCGTCATACCCAATGGTGATGGCACCAGCACCGTGGTCGGCCCGGATGGCACGATGCACGAACAGCGGGCCGACTGACCGCGGCCTGTCCGCCGGTCATGACCGCCACAGGGGAGAGGGAACCGGGATGCTGCACATTCTCTATTTTGCATGGCTGCGGGATCGGCTGGGCCGCGCGGATGAGACCCTGCCCCTGCCGGCGGATGCCCGTTCCGTTCAGGACCTGATCACGCAGCTTCGCGCCCGTGGGGGCGAGTACGGAGCGATCTTCGCCCGGCCCGAGCAGATTCGCGTGGCCGTGAACCAGCGTTTCGCCACGGTCGCGGCCCCCATTGCCGCCAATGATGAAATTGCGTTCTTCCCCCCGGTTACGGGAGGCTGACCCCATGCCCCCCGTGACCGTTCGCGTCCAGCCCGATCCTTTCGACACTGCCCATGAGACCGCGCTGCTGCTGCGCGGGCAGGACATGGTGGGGGGCGTCGGGGCGTTTACCGGCGTTGTTCGTGGGGGGAATGGGCTGGTTGCGCTGGAGCTGGAACATTATCCTGGCATGACCGAATCCCAGATGCAGCGGATTGCCGATTCGGCATGTGAGCGATTCGGGCTGCTGGGCTGCACGGTCATCCATCGCGTGGGGCGGCTGGAGGTGGGCATGCCCATCGTGCTGGTGCTGTGCGCGGCGGCGCATCGGGGCAGTGCCTTCGAGGCCACTGAATTCATTATGGACTGGCTCAAGACCCGCGCCCCGTTCTGGAAGCGTGAGGTGTTTGCCGATGGTCGCAGCGCGTGGGTCGAGGCCCGTGCGGATGACGACGCGGCGGCCGCGCGGTGGGACGGGATCGTGGCGGCGGCAGGGGCTGAATTAAAAAAATAATCTGCCGCAATCACTGCTTGACCAAGGTTGCCCGCTGAGTCGGAAGAACGGTCCACATTTTTATCCCCTACATTATGTAGTGCATTTCAGGGGCGCATGGCCCATATATAGGGGCATATCGTAAAACCTTCCCCCAACCTCCCAGGATCGCGACAGACCCTGCGGGTTGGCATGAGTCGAGTACGGAGAAAGTATATGGTCCTGGATGACGTATCCGGCGGTGTGTCTGACTGTTCTGACACCGGGGACGATACCGTCCAGGGAAAGGACGGTACCACAATGTCTGACATGCTGGATAACGTGGTCCAGTTGCCCGGTCATCATCCCGTGCGCGTGGATCATTCCCGCGATTCGCTGCTGACGGCATTTGGCAAGGCCACGCTCGATAACCGCTACCTGCTGCCGGGGGAAAGTTATCAGGACCTGTTCGGTCGTGTTGCTTCCTATTACGGGGCGAATCCCGCCCATGCCCAGCGGCTGTACGACTACATTTCCCGCCACTGGTTCATGCCCGCAACGCCGGTGCTGTCCAATGGCGGCACGACACGCGGCCTGCCCATTTCGTGCTTCCTGAACGAAGCCAATGACAGCCTGCGCGGCATCGTGGACCTGTGGAACGAGAATGTCTGGCTGGCCTCCAAGGGCGGCGGCATCGGGTCCTACTGGGGCAACCTGCGCTCGATTGGCGAGAACGTGGGCCGCAATGGCAAGACATCGGGCGTGATCCCGTTCATCCGGGTCATGGACAGCCTGACTCTGGCCATCAGCCAGGGGTCGCTGCGCCGTGGCTCGGCTGCGGTGTACCTGCCGGTCTGGCACCCCGAAATCGAGGAATTCATCGAACTGCGCCGCCCCACCGGCGGTGACCCCAACCGCAAGGCGCTCAACCTGCACCATGGCGTGCTGGTGCCCGACGCCTTCATGCGCGCGGTGGCGGAGGATGCGGAATGGGCGCTGCTTTCGCCCAAGGACAAGACGGTCATCCGCAAGATCTCGGCGCGTGCGCTGTGGATTCGTATCCTGACGGCACGCATGGAGCAGGGCGAGCCGTACATCATCTATTCCGACCACGTGAACAATGCGCGCCCCGAGCACCACAAGCTGGCGGGGCTGGAGGTCAAGACCTCCAACCTGTGTGCGGAAATCACCCTGCCGACCGGCATGGACCAGCACGGGCGCGAGCGGACGGCGGTGTGCTGCCTATCCTCGCTCAACCTCGAGACGTGGGATGAGTGGAAGGACAACCCGCAGTTCATCGAGGACGTGATGCTGTTCCTCGACAACGTGCTGCAGGACTTCATCGACCGCGCGCCCGATGACATGGACCGCGCGCGCTACGCCGCCATGCGCGAACGCTCGGTCGGGCTGGGGGTGATGGGTTTCCATTCCTTCCTGCAGGCCAACAACGTACCGTTTGAAAGCGTGGTGGCCAAGGTCTGGAACCGCAAGATTTTCAAGCACATCCGTGAGCAGGCCAATGCCGCCTCACGCAAGCTGGCGGAAGAGCGCGGTCCATGCCCCGACGCCGCCGATTATGGCGTGATGGAGCGGTTCTCGAACAAGATGGCCATTGCGCCCACGGCGTCGATCTCGATCATTGCGGGCAATGCCAGCCCCGGAATCGAACCGATCGCGGCCAACGTGTTCCTGCAGAAGACGCTGTCCGGCTCGTTCACCGTGCGCAACCGCCACCTTGACCGCCTGCTGACCGAAAAGGGACGCAATACGAGCGAGATCTGGTCCTCCATCACGCTGAACAAGGGCAGCGTCCAGCATCTGGACTTCCTGACCCAGCAGGAAAAGGACGTGTTCAAGACCGCGTTCGAACTCGACCAGCGCTGGGTGATCGAACATGCGGCCGACCGTGCGCCGTTTGTCTGCCAGGCGCAGTCGATCAACATCTTCCTGCCTGCCGACGTGCATAAGCGTGACCTGCACCAGATTCACTACATGGCGTGGAAGCGGGGAGTGAAGTCGCTCTATTACTGCCGTTCGCTGTCCATCCAGCGTGCGGATGCGGTCAGTGACGGGCAGGAAAAGCGCGACATGACACGTAACGAGGGCAGTGCGCCCGTCGCGTCGGCCCCTGCAGCCCCGACTACTTCCACCGATTACGAGGAATGTCTTGCCTGCCAGTAAGGCAGGGCATTTCCCTTTCGGAATATTATCTTTTGCGCTGTCCGGCCCCGAGGGGGTGGACAGCGCATACCAATGTACAGGACAGGCATGGCCATGACCGATAAAGCCCCCGGCGCAGATGCCCATACCGAACAGGCGTCCAACCTGCTGACCGCCAATCCCGTCTACAAGCCGTTCCGCTACCCCTGGGCCTATGATGCGTGGCTGACGCAGCAGCGCGTCCACTGGCTGCCCGAGGAAGTGCCGCTGGCCGATGACGTGAAGGACTGGCACCGCACCCTGAACGAGGGCGAACAGCATCTGGTCACGCAGATATTCCGCTTCTTCACCCAGGCGGATGTGGAAGTGAACAACTGCTACATGAAGCAGTACAGCCAGGTGTTCAAACCGACCGAAGTGCTGATGATGCTCTCGGCCTTTTCGAACATCGAGACCATCCACATCGCTGCGTACAGCCATCTGCTCGATACCATCGGCATGCCCGAGACCGAGTATTCCGCTTTCCTTAAGTATAAGGAAATGAAGGATAAATATGACTATATGCAGCAGTTCTCGGTAAAGGATAATTACCAGATCGCGCGCACGCTGGCCGCGTTTGGCGCGTTTACCGAGGGGCTGCAGCTTTTTGCGTCCTTCGCCATCCTGCTCAACTTCCCCCGGCATAACAAGCTCAAGGGCATGGGGCAGATCGTGTCATGGTCCGTGCGTGACGAATCCCTGCACTGTGATTCGATGGCGCGGCTGTTCCGGGTGTTCGTGCATGAAAACCCCGAAATCTGGACTGATGCGCTGCGCGACGACATCCGCCAGATCTGCCGCGACATTGTCGAGCACGAGGACGCGTTCATCGACCTGTCGTTCGAGATGGGGCCGGTCGAGGGGCTGAGTGCCGATCAGGTGAAGGAATATATCCGCTTCGTCGCCAACCGTCGTCTTGGCCAGCTCGGGCTTGATGGCATTTATGACATCGCAGTCAACCCGCTGCCGTGGGTGGATGAAATGGTCAATGCGGTCGAGCATGCCAATTTCTTTGAAAACCGGGCGACGGAATACAGCCGCGCCTCCACCACCGGCACGTGGGACGAAGCCTTCGCGGACTGAGGCGTGCCGCCCGTGCCCCGTCAGGGCATAAGCGGCGCACCATCCTCCAGCACATGGCGGGCGGCGGCGGTAAAGCGGCCGTCGGCTTCATGCAGGACAAGGCCGGGCAGCATTTCGCTGCCCGCGCGCGCATTGGCACAGCCCTGCAGCAGCACGATGCGCGCGGGGCGGCCATATGCCGGCCAGAACGGAAAAATTCTGATCCGGCCAAGGGGAACCTCCTCCATGGCCCTGATCCCGGCAGAAAGCAGGCTGGCAGGTAGCGCCAGTGTCAGCGTGCCGTGATGGCGTAGCTGGGCGGCAAGGGCACGCACCCATTGCGCCAGCGCGCCCGCGGGCAGGCGGCGGGCCAGGTCGCGCCGCGCATGGCTGGAGGCCGACGAATCATGGGCATGCCATGGCGGGTTGGCGAAGGCATGGTCAATGCGGCGTATGCCCGGCCCCGAAAGCACCGGGTCATCAGGCAGGGCAGGGATGGCGCTGACGCGCGCGCGCAGCGCGTGCTGTCCGTTCAGTTCAAAATTATGCTGCGCCAGCAGCGCGGTGGCGGGGTCATGCTCCAGCCCGATTCCGCTCAGACCGGACACCCGATTCGCAAGGCACAGCAGCCCGGCCCCCGCGCCGCATCCGCCCTCCATAACGCTTTGCCCGGCGCGTGCGGGCACGAAAGCAGCCATGAGAACGGGTTCCAGCCCGGTCCTGTTTCCGGTGCGAAACTGCCGGTAGAGCACCTTTCCACCCAGCAGGGTGCCTGACGTGACCGGGGGCAGGCCGGAGGGCGCAGGCGGTAATGTCGTGTCTGCCCCGCGTCGTATCTCTGTGTGCTCTGGCTTGACCGTTATTCCAGCGCCGCCCATATACTCGTATCCATGTTCATATTTTCGGAACCGGGAGAGTAACCTTTTGGCCCTAGCAGTTAGTCTGCCGGAATCCGACGAAACGGCAAGTCAGAAAGACGAAGGGGCTCGCCGCCCGATGGCAGATGGATCAGAAGTCGCCCTGCGTGACCTGGCGGAATATCTTGCTGATGACATGGCCGCGTGCAACCGCGCCATTGTCGAGCGGATGGACAGCCCGGTCGCCCTTATCCCACAGCTTGCGGCCCATCTGGTCGCGGCAGGCGGCAAGCGGCTGCGCCCGCTGCTGACGCTGGCCTCCGCCCGGCTGTGTGGTTATCGCCCCGATGCGGCGCACCAGCGGCATGTGGCGCTGGCCGCGTGCGTGGAGTTCATCCATACGGCAACGCTGCTGCATGATGACGTGGTGGATGAAAGCGCCCTGCGCCGTGGCATGGCCAGCGCCAACGCGGTGTTTGGCAACAAGGCGTCGGTGCTGGTGGGGGACTTCCTGTTCGCCCGTTCGTTCCAGCTCATGACCGATGACGGTTCGCTCAAGGTCATGAACATCCTGTCCTCCGCCTCCGCCACGATTGCGGAAGGGGAGGTGCTGCAGATGTCCACGCAGAATGACCTTTCCACCCGGATTGACCAGTATCTTGAGGTCATCCACGGCAAGACCGCAGCCCTTTTCGCCGCCGCATGCCGCGTGGGCGCGGTGGTGGCCGACCGGGATGAGCGCGTGGAGCTGGCGCTGGAAACCTATGGCACCAATCTGGGCATGGCGTTCCAGCTTGTGGATGACGCGCTGGACTATGCGGCCGATCAGGCCCGCCTGGGCAAGACGGTTGGCGATGACTTCCGCGAAGGCAAGATTACCCTGCCCGTACTGGCTGCCTATGCCGCCGGGTCGGAGGAGGATCGGGCCTTCTGGCAGCGCGTGATTGAACAGAGCGAGCAGCAGCCCGAGGACCTCGACCACGCCCTGAGCCTGATCGAGAAGACCGGCGCCATCCGCATCACGCTGGACCGGGCCATGGACTATGCACGCAAGGCGTCCGAGGCCCTGTCCATCTTCCCGCCCAGCCGCCTGCGCCAGCTCCTGCAGGATACGGCCAGCTACACGGTCAACCGGCTGCGCTGAGCGCCTGCCGGTTTCCTGAAAATTTAAGGGGGCCGGGCGTTACAGCCCGGTCGTGACCGGGGTGGCTGTGTTCATATTGCCCGCGTCAAACAGGCATGGTGCGTCCGTGGCGTATCCCAGCCTGTGCAGCCCGGGGCGCAGCAGGTCCAGATCATCGGGCATGGCGGTGAAAAACACCCGTTCCGGCTGATCGGGGCTGTCCGGGTCGTCCGGCCTGTCAAATCCTGCCACAATGCGGGCGGTCTGCCGTGCAACGGCAGGGGCCGGGTCCAGCCAGGTTACGCCCGGCGGGCCGATCTCACGCATGGAATCGAGCAGGAAGGTATAGTGGGTGCAGCCAATGCCCACGACGTCTATGTCCGCGCCATGGGGCTGGCCAAACAGCCCATCAAGCTCCATTGCCAGTTGCCGCCGGTCCGGCGGCACGCCACGGAAGGTGGACTCCGCCATATCCGCCAGCCCGCGTGCGCCATGGGCCAGAAGCGTGCAGTCGGGCGCAAAGCGTGCGCGCAGGTCTTTCAGGTAGGGGCGGCGCACCGTCGCGCGCGTGGCCAGCAGGCCGATCGTGCCGGTACGGGTCTGGTCCGCCGCCCACTTGATGGGCGGCACGCAGCCCACGAACGGTACGTCATAGGCCGCGCGCAGGCTGTCCAGCGCAAGGGTGCTGGCTGTGTTGCAGGCAATGACCACCACGCTGGGCCGTAGCCGGGCAATGGCGCGGCCCAGCAGGTGGACAATCCGCTCACGCAGCGGGGCGTCAGGCTGCTCGCCATAGGGGAAGATGGCGGTATCCGCCAGATAGTCAACCGGCATGGCGGGCAGGAGCGTGCGAAGCTGGGCGACAACGCCCAGCCCCCCGATGCCGGAATCAAAAGTAAGGATACGGGGCATCAACCGGCAGGCTGATCAGGCACCCGCATCGCGCTTGGCCTTGAGCGCCAGCGCCTCTTCCGCGCTGCCCACACCACCATGCTTCGCGGACCATGCGCAGGGATCTTCAAGGAAGCGGCGGACTTCGGCTGCATCCTTTTCGGAGAAGTAGGGCTTGCCTGCGCAGGCTTCCAGCACATCCCACCACGTGCACAGGGCGTGCAGGCTTATGTTCATGTCCGCCAGCGTGCGGTAGGCACCGGGGAACACGCCATAGAAGAAGACCACGAACGTATGGTCCACCAGCGCGCCTGCCGCGCGCAGGGCCTTGGCGAACTGTACCTTGGACGAGCCATCCGTGGTCAGGTCTTCCACCAGCAGGGTGCGCATGCCCTCGGGCACGTCACCTTCGATCTGGGCGTTACGGCCAAAGCCCTTGGGCTTTTTGCGCACATAGGCCATGGGGGCCATCATGCGGTCCGCGATCCAGGCGGCGAAGGGAATCCCGGCCGTTTCCCCGCCGACTACGGCATCAATGCTTTCGTAGCCGACATGGCGGCCGATCTTCTCCACCGCCAGTTCCATGATCTTCTGGCGTGCGCGCGGGAAGAAGATGATGCGGCGGCAGTCGATATAGACCGGGGATTTCCAGCCGGATGTAAGGGTATAGGGATCATCGGGGCGGAAGTTGACAGCTTTTATTTCCAGCAGCAGGCGCGCCGTCATTAACGCGGCATCGCGGTCCCACGCTGTCGAACCTGTTGAAAGTCCAGCCCCGTTCCCCGTGGCGTCGTGCATACCCTATCTCCGGCCAAATGATATTCAGTATTCTGAGTGACTGGAGAGACGATTAACCGCAACGGATGGGAAAATCCATCGGTCTGCGCCCCCTGCGCCTAAAAACGCGCAAAAAAGCAGGGAGGGAAATATAACGTGACAGGATTAATGCCGTGTAACGTGACGTTTACCTTGCCCAAACAGGTCATTCGTTTTAACATCACAATATTGATAATCATTCTCATTGATGGGTCATCGTATCGTGTCTGCTCAGAACAGTCGCATCGCTCGCAAGTGTGAACGTGCCGTCATCACAGCCTATCAGGAACTGCGTGGTGTCGGGAGCAGTGATGTGTCGGCATTCCATGCCTGCACGACCCTATACCGTATCCACCACCCCGAATCCTCGCTGAACGAGGCCCGGCGCCTGGTATCGGAATGGATTGACCATCACGTGATCCAGCGGCGCTCCGGCCCCACGAACGGGTGCGATTGCGAGGAGCAGCACTAAGGGCAATGAACGTATTGCCCGACCACCCGTATTTTTTCATGTCGGTATAATAAATTACAGCGCGTTTCCGGCTGGAAACAGCCGCATCGTGCAAAGCGCCTGACCGGGTGCACAGCCGTCCATATTCAGGAAGCCGCCGGAAAACCCCTCAAGGTATTTCTAAAGTCAGAAGAAAGTTTTTGGTGAAGCTTTTTACAAAAAGCTTCAGTAACGCTGCCATATAAAAAATAAGGCGCACCAAAAAGCGTTTCTCACGCCCTAATAAACAGATTTATCACCCGGCATATCCGGGCAGAGTGCAGGCGGGACCATGGCCCCGCCTGACACCGTTATTCAGGCACGCTTGTCAAACGGCACGAAGTCGCGTTCCGGCGAGCCAACATAAAGCTGGCGGGGGCGGCCGATACGCTGGCCCGGTTCCTCGATCATTTCCTTCCACTGGCTGATCCAGCCGGTGGTGCGGGCTACGGCAAACAGCACGGTGAACATGCTGGTGGGGATGCCCATGGCCTTGAGGATGATGCCGGAATAGAAATCGACATTCGGATACAGGCTGCGCTTGACGAAATATTCGTCATGAATCGCAATCTTTTCCAGTTCGATCGCCAGATCCAGCAGCGGGTCGTCCTTGATCCCCAGTTCGCCCAGAACCTCATGACAGGTGGCCTGCATGATCTTCGCGCGCGGGTCGAAGTTCTTGTACACCCGGTGGCCAAAGCCCATCAGGCGCACGCCGCTGGTCTTGTCCTTCACCTTGGCGATGAATTCGGGGATGTTGTCCTTGTGGCCGATTTCGGCCAGCATCTTCAGCACGGCCTCGTTGGCGCCGCCATGTGCGGGTCCCCACAGGGCCGCGATGCCAGCCGAGATGCAGGCAAACGGGTTGGCCCCGGTGGACCCGGCAAGGCGCACGGTGGATGTGGAGGCATTCTGCTCATGGTCCGCGTGCAGAATCAGGATGCGGTCCATCGCGCGGGCCAGCACCGGGTTGATCTTGTACGGCTCGCTAGGCACGGCGAACATCATGGACAGGAAGTTTTCCGCATAGGACAGGTCGTTGCGCGGATAGATGAAGGTCTCGCCCTGCGTGTATTTATAGGCCCATGCGGCGATGGTCGGGATCTTCGCGATGATGCGCATGGCCGACTGGTAGCGGCTTGTCGCGTTCGAGATGTCCAGCCCCTCGTGATAGAAGGAGGACAGCGCTCCCACCGTGCCACACAGGATGGCCATGGGGTGCGCATCGCGGCGGAACCCGTTGAAGAAGTTGCGGATCTGCTCGTGCAGCAGGGTGTGATGCTTGATGGAGTTCACAAACCCGTCGTACTGCGCCCGGTCGGGCAGTTCGCCGTTGAGCAGCAGATAGGCCACTTCCATGAAGGTGGCCTGTTCGGCCAGCTGCGCGATGGGATAGCCACGATGCAGCAGGACACCCTTTTCACCATCAATGAAGGTGATCTTGCTGGAACATGACGCCGTTTCGCCATAACCGGGATCGTAGGTGAATACGCCCGCCTGTGCCGGCAGCTTGCGGATATCGATAACATCCGGCCCCATCGTGCCGGACAGCATGGGCAGCGTGACGTCCTTGCCATCCAATGAGATTTTGGCGGTTTTTCCGGACTCGCTCATCTACAACACTCCTCCTGGGTGCCATCCCCGGCGCGCATCGGGGCGGGGTGGCACATGTCTCCAACCTCCGGGCAATCTGTCGTTCAGCCAACAGTTTGTAAGTCTGCCCAAAATTTATATCCCCGGCTTCCGCCTGCGCGGCCGTTCCCCGGGTCTCGGGTGTGACGATAGGAACGAACCCCCTGCGTGGCAATCCGTCCACCCGCATCGTGGCAATGACATTATTGGCAAGACAGGTCCAGCAGGCGGATTTCACCATCCGTTGCCCTGTTCCAGGGCTGTCCTGTTGTGAAACAGGCGATAGAGGCAGGCGGGAATCCCTGCATCAGCCCGTTTTCCAGCGCGGGCGGGCAGCCCTGCGCGCCCCAGCGCAGCACAAGCGCCTGCAGGCCGGGGTTGTGGGCCAGTATCATGATATTGCTGACTTTATCCGGTACCGCATACAGCTCGTTACGGATGGTCTCCGCCGTCGCGTCGTACAGCGTGTTCACATATTGGATAGCAGGCGCATCATCGCCATAAAATGACCCGAGCGCCTCCAGCGTCTGCCGCGTGCGCAGCGCGGGGCTGACCAGCACCAGTTCCGGTGCGAAGTGCCGGGCGCGCAGCCATTCGCCCTGTCGTGCCGCCGTTTCATGCCCGTGCGGAGTGAGGGGACGCGCCAGGTCGGCCTGCGCGCCCATTTCACCAAACGGGGCCGGGGCCGCCTGCGCATGGCGCATCAGGACAAGCCGCCGGGGCGGGGGGGAGCCAGCGGATGCGGCGGCCATGGGCTGGCTCAGCGCCCTTCGCGCGCGAAGGCTTCATGGTGGCGGATGACCTCGCGGATGATGAAGGCGAGGAACTTTTCCGCAAAATCCGGGTCAAGCTGCGCGGTACAGGCCAGTTCGCGCAGGCGTGTGACCTGACGGGCCTCACGCGCGGGGTCGGCGGGGGGCATGTTGTTGGCGGCCTTGAGCTTTCCCACCGCCTGTGTGTGGCGGAAGCGTTCAGCCAGCATGTAGATCAGGGCCGCGTCGATATTGTCGATGCTGCGGCGCAGTTCCTCCAGTTTCTGCTGCGCTGCGTCCTGCGGGGCCTGGGTGGTGTTCATATGGATCGGTTCTCCTGGATTGGGCGGGTGAAGGAAGGGACTTATATGACAGGTGGCAGGTCGATCCATGCCAGATGGCCGCCCTTGCCCGCGCCCGTATCGGTAAAAATGGCCCTGCCGCCCATCCGCCCGGGCCGGACCCATGGCCGCCCGTCGGTCGAGCGGCGGTCATGCCCGCAATAGACGGTGTAACCCGCCGGGATGTGATCGACCCAGTTCAGCCGCCGTTCGGGGTAGCCATCTTTCTGCATGTGGCCCGTCGTCTCGCCGAACAGCGCGCGGGAGAGCAGGGGGGTGACGGTGCCAAGCCCCGGCGGCGGCAGTTCACCCAGCATGCGGGCATGAAAGCCGCCATGGACGAATATGGAGCGCCCCAGCACGATCCATGCGGGCGCGCGCGACAGGTCGGCCAGCGCGCGCTGACGCACATCGCTGTTTTCCTCGGTCATGAACTGGGTCAGCGTTTCCATGAGCGGCGGGTCACGGCGCATCTTGCGGCCCTGCAGGGCGCGGGCAAGCTTGCGGTCGTGATTGCCCAGTATGAACAGGCCGCGCCCCTCGTCGATCAGCTGCTGCATGAGGCGGAAGGCCCCGGCGCTGTCCGGCCCGTAATCGACCAGGTCACCAAGCTGGATGACGAACCTGTCGGTCGCGGCGGCGTGGCGGAAGGCATGCAGATCCCCATGCACGTCGCCCACCACGCGCAGCGGCCTGCCCGCCAGTACCTGCGCCAGCGGATGGGGCGGCGGGGTGGGGATGACCGGCTCGGGTGTTGCGGCGGGCGCCCTGCGCGCGGACGCGTGGGGCGTGTCGTTCCCTGCCATGACAGGCCGGTGAGAGGGAAATCGGCGTCTCAAACGAAAAAACCCTCCTGTCCTGTTGGCGATGCCGTGTGTGGGTGCCCCTTGCTGGGTCTGGTCTCCTATTATTCACAAGATTGGCCGCCATGCACTAGGGGATGGTCAATAATGTGTCGCCAGTGACACGAAACGGTTGCATCCGGGTAACGCCCCCGCCGCAACAGGGAGCGTATTGCCAAAAATACCGACCAAAAATACACCATGCACATTGCCTGCCCCACCGATGGAGCAAACGTGAAAGCGTGAACCGGAGTCCGGGTGGGGGTGTCACACTATTTTGTTGTGACGTGGCCCACAGGACGGAGAACAGATGTTGGCGTCATGCTGAAGTGAAACGCAGCGCCACGGCATAAGGTGCAAAGGGAATACCCGCACCCTGTGCGGCGGTGAGGCTGCCGGACTGGCACACGGGGCATCAGGGAGCGATGCGGATGCCCGTTCAGGACCGTGGCTGAGGCATACGACATACCGGCGCGGTCAGGCCGTCCGGACATAACGATAAGAGTTTGAGGGAAAGTTCATGATCGACCACACCCGAATCCGGAATGCGGCGCTCCGGGCCAAGATCACCACTGCCGAGCAGGCGGCCTCCCTTGTCCGCCCCGGCAGTACGGTCGGCACCAGCGGCTTCACCGGCGCCGGTTACCCCAAGGCCGTGCCGCAGGCGCTGGCGGCGCTGATGGAGCGCGAACATGCCAAGGGCAATGACTACCGCATCCGGCTTCTGACGGGGGCCTCCACCGGGCCGGAACTCGATGGCGCGCTGGCCAAGGTCAACGGCATCTCCTTCCGCATGCCCTACAACTCCGATCCCGGCCTGCGCGCGCGTATCAACGCGGGCGAGACCGAATATCTGGACATGCACCTTAGCCACGTCGCGCCCATGGCGTGGGCGGGCTTCTTTGGCGAGATCGACACCGCCATCATCGAGGCCACCGCCATCCGTGAGGACGGCAGCATCGTCCCGTCCTCCTCCGTGGGGAACAGCAAGACATGGCTGGATACTGCCAGGCAGGTCATCATCGAGGTCAATAGCTGGCAGGATGCGGCGCTCGAGGGCATGCACGACATCTGGTACGGCGCGGCCCTGCCGCCGCACCGCCAGCCCATCCCGCTGCTGCGGCCCGATGACCGGATCGGCGGCACCTCGCTCAAGGTCGATCCCGCCAAGATCGTGGCCATTGTCGAGACCAATGCCCCCGACCGTAACGCCCCGTTCTCGCCGCCGGACCAGACCGCGCGTGGCATTGCGGGCCATCTCATGGAGTTCTTCGAGCATGAGGTGAAGAAGGGCCGCCTGCCGCCTTCGCTCCTGCCGCTCCAGTCCGGTGTAGGCAACGTGGCCAATGCCGTGATGGGCGGGCTTGAGGAAGGCCCCTTCAATGACCTGACCGCCTATACCGAGGTGATTCAGGACGGCATGCTGGGCATGCTGGAAACGGGCAAGATGCGTGTGGCCTCGGCCACGGCGTTCTCCCTCAGCCCCGAGGCGGCAGAGTCGCTTAATGCCCGCATGCGTGAGTTCCAGAAGAAGATCATCCTGCGCCCGCAGGACATCAGCAACCACCCCGGCTTGATCCGCCGTCTGGGCTGTATCGCCATGAATGGCCTGATCGAATCGGACATTTACGGCAACGTGAACTCGACCCAGATCATGGGCTCCAAGATCCAGAACGGGATTGGCGGCTCGGGCGATTTCGCGCGCAATGCCTATATTTCCGTGTTCATGACGCCTTCCACGGCCAAGGGCGGCAAGATTTCCGCCATCGTGCCCATGGCGTCGCATGTCGATCACATCACGCAGGATTCGCAGGTGCTGGTCACCGAGCAGGGCCTGGCCGACCTGCGTGGCCTGTCGCCCAAGCAGCGTGCCGAAGTCATCATCGCCAACTGCGCGCATCCGGACTACCGGCCCATGCTGCAGGATTATTTCAAGCGCGCCCGCGCGGGTTCGTTTGGCCAGCAGTCGCCCCATCTGCTGACCGAGGCCCTGTCGTGGCACCAGCGCTTTATCGAAACCGGCAGCATGATGCCCTGATAACGCGCGATGGCCGTGCATGCTCCGGCACGCACGGCCATTGTGGTTGTGCGCCGGTTTACGGTGCGGTGGGGCGGTCCTCGTCCACCATTTCGGTGGCGCGTTCCAGATCGACCGAGAGTACGCGGCTGACCCCGCGCTCCTGCATGGTCACGCCATACAGCCGGTCCATGTGCGCCATGGTCAACTGGTGGTGGGTGACGACAAGGAAGCGCGTGCCCGCCTCGGCCACCATATCGGCCAGAAGGGCGCAGAACCGGCCCACATTGGCGTCATCCAGCGGGGCGTCAACTTCGTCCAGCACGCATACGGGTGCTGGATTGCAGCGGAATACCGCAAAAATGAGCGACAGCGCCGTCAGTGCCTGTTCCCCACCGGACAGTAGCGACAGCGTGGCCAGCTTCTTGCCCGGCGGCTGGGCATAGATTTCCAGCCCCGCCTGTAGCGGGTCATCATTGCCAATCATGCCCAGATGCGCCCGGCCACCATTGAACATGCGGCTGAATAGCGACTGGAAATGCTGGTCGATCTGGGAAAACGTGGCCATGAGCCGCTCGCGGCCCTCACGGTTGAGCTGGCCAATCATGCCGCGCAGGCGCGCGATGGCGGATTGCAGCTCGTCACGTTCATGCAGGATGGTGTCGATCCGGCCTGCCGCGTCCTGTGCCTCGATATCGGCACGCAGGTTGACGGGGCCGAGTTCGTCGCGCTGGCGGCTCAGGCGCGAGACCTTGCGGCGCAGGCTGGTCTCGGCCGCAACGCTCAGGTCGGACGCAACGACCCCTGCGGGGGGCGAGGAATCCGCCTGTAGCTGCGCCAGAAGCTGATCGGCCTGTTCGCGCCTGCCTTCGGCCCGGACCAGTGCCTCGCGCGCGGCAGTCAGGGTTTCTTCCGCCATCTGGCGGCCCTGCTGCAGTTCGGTCAGGCGGGTTTCCGCCTGTTGCAGCGCCTGGGCGGCCTGATCATGGTCCGCCGCGTGGCGTTCCAGTTCGGTGGTGATGGCGTCACGCCGCGTGCGCACCGCCACGGGCTGCGGCGCGAGACGTTCATGTTCCGCCTGTGCCGCGTGCAGGCGGGCCTGTGCGGCCTCTGCTTCGAGTGTCGCGGCTTCCACGCGAGCGGCCCATTGCGTCCGGTCCTGCGTGGCGGTGGTCAGGCGCTGGTGCAATGCGGTTTCTTCCGCCTGCAGGCGGGCAAGTGCATCCCGGCTTTCCTGTTCACGCGCGCGCAGGGTGGTGGCCTGCTCCCGCAGTTCCGTCAGCGCCCGCTCCAGTTCCGTGGCGTCGGGCAGGGCCTCAAGGCGCGCCTGTGCGCTCTGTACGGCTGTCCCTGCCTGTTCCAGCGCGTGGGACAGGTCGGCCATCCGGGCACGCCGCGCTTCGAGCCGCGCGGCCGTGTCGCGTGTCTTCTGTTCCAGCGCCGCGCGGGCCGTGCGGGCGTGGTCCAGATCGGCAACGGCTTTTTCCGCAGCCTCCCGCGCGGCTTTCAGGGCCTGTT
The DNA here is from genome assembly GCF_003403295.1 of Komagataeibacter melaceti. Classification (GTDB taxonomy): domain Bacteria; phylum Pseudomonadota; class Alphaproteobacteria; order Acetobacterales; family Acetobacteraceae; genus Komagataeibacter; species Komagataeibacter melaceti. The sequence continues at coordinate 80,544 of NZ_QUWV01000045.1, forward strand.
CGGCGGCGGTTGCTTCCGCACTGGCTGTCCGGGCTGCTGCCTCGGCCACGTCAGGCGCTGGCAGGGTGGCCAGGTGCTCGCGTCGTGTGTCCAGTTCCGTGCGCAGGGCATTGCGGTCATTTTCCAGCCGGGCCAGTTCGGGCTGCATGGCGTGCAGGCGGGTTTCGGCCTCCCCATGGCTGGCCATGGTGGCCTGCATGGCCTGACGGGCCTGTTCCAGCGCTGCTTCCGCCTGCTGGCGGCTGGTGCGCAGGTGGTTTTCCCGCGCCTGTCCGTCCGCTGCTTCGCGTGCGGCTTCCTGCTGGGCATGGGCCAGTTGCGCAAGGTCGGGCAGGGTGGCCTCGTGCGCTTTCGCGCGGGCGAGGGCGGCTTCGGCCTCCGTCAGCGCGGCGCGGGCGGTGTCCTGCTGCACGGCAAGGGTGCTGATCTGCGCGGCAGTGGTGGCATGCTGGCGTGAAAGGGTGGCTTCCTCGCTTCGGCAGGTTTCAAGGGTGTTTTCGGCCTGAACGCGCACGTCGCGGCACTGCGCCAATGCCTGTGCCGCCTGCTGGCGGGCGGCGGCGGTGGCTGCGCCATCCTGCTCCAGCGCGGGAATTCCGGCGCGTACCTGTTCCAGTTCGGCCCGCAGTTCACGCAGGCGGCCCAACTGTTTCAGGCGCAGGGCGGCACGCCCCGGCAGGTTGGGGGCCTGTGTATAGCCATCCCAGCGCCACAGCGCGCCCTCCCGCGTGACAAGGCATTGCCCCGGTGCAAGGGCAGGCTGGAGGGACGCGCCATCCACGCCATCTTCCAGCAGGCCCGCCACGCCCAGCGCGCGCGACAGCGCGGCGGGTGCGTCCAGCAGGGTGGAAAGCGGGGTGATGCCGCTGGCAGGGAAAGGCGGCAGCGCGCCCGGCGGCAGGTCATGCCATACGCGCGGGGCCGCGCCATCGACCGTGGCGTCCAGCCCGTCCGCCAGCACTACGGCCAGGGCGGTTTCCAGACCGGGGGGTACGTGCAGGCTTTCAGCCAGCGTCACACCGGTGGCCGGGGCCTGTTCCGTATCGCTTTGCAGCGCGCGGGCCAGACCGTCGGCTTCCGCCTCCAGCCCGGACAGGCTGGCGCGTGCCTGCGCCAGCCGGGCGGTGCTGGCTTCTTCCGCATCCGTAGCGGTCATGAGGGCTGTTTCAGCCGCCGTCATGGCTGTCCGTGCGGCTTCCAGCGCCCGTGCTGCATCCTCGCGTCGGGTTATGGCCTGTTGCAGCACGGCGTCGGGCACGGCCTGCGCGCGCAACTGCTCCAGACTGGCCGAGAGTGTCTCCACGGCCTGACCGGCGCGGGTGTGCGCGGCCTGTGCGCCGTGTAGCGCTTCTTCCGCTGCCTGCCGGGTGGAACGGGCTTCCTTCAGCCGGGCATTGGCCTGTATCTCGGCCTGCGTGGTCCGGGCGCGTTCCTTTTCGGCGCTGGCCAGTTCGGTGCGGATATGGACCAGTTGTTCATCGGCCTGCGCTACTACCGCGTTCAGGCGCTGGCGCTCGGCTTCGGGCACCAGTGCGGCGCGTGCCTTTTCCACATGGTCGCGCAGGGTGGTCACGTCGCGTTCCAGTGCGTCGAGCCTGTTGCGCGTGGCGGTGATGTCCTGCGTGGCCTGTTCGTGCAGGCGGCGGCTTTCGGTGGCGGCGTTGCGGGCCAGACCGGCCTGAAGCACGGCTTCCGAATGGGTGCGGGTGGCTTCTTCACGCAGGGTGCGGGTTTCACCAACCTGCTGTTCAGCCTGGCGGATATGCCCGTCATGCCGCGCAATCGTATCCGCATCGGGCATGTCGGCCTCAAGGGCCGCGATTTCATCTGCTAGCGCCGCATGCTGCGTGGCCAGGCGTTCATGCGCGGCGGTGGCCGTATCCAGCACCTCACGCGCCTGCGCGCTCTGGAGCTGGGCTTCACGCAGGGTGGTGGTGGCCTGTTCCACCCGGGCGGACAGTTCCGCCACGCCCTGCGCCAGTTCCCAACATTCCGCCTGTCCCGCTTCGCGCAGGGCGGGCAGGGCGGCCAGTCGTTCCTCCACGCTGGCCTGTTCGGCATGAAGGCCAGCCAGCATGGCCTGCGCATCGTCACGGCGGGTCAGGGCCGCCACTTGCGCGGCCTCACATTCCGCAAGGCGGGTGGCCGCCTGCGTCAGCGCGGATTCGGCGTGGGCCAGTTCATCGGCAATGGTTTCCGCGCGCACCTTGAAGCGTTCCAGCGCGGTACGTCGCTCATCCAGTTGCGCGCGGAGCTGCGGCAGGGTCTGGTTGACCTCATAATCCGCAATGACGGCGGTTTCCGCCATCTCTTCCGCTGCCTTCAGGTCGGTGCGGGCGGTGCGCAGGGCGGCTTCGCTTTCCGCCACGCCGTTATGCGCGCGCGCATGCAGCAGCGCGAGCAGGGCGGTTTCCGCCTCCCGCAGGCCCTGTGAGAGTTCGCGGTAATGGCCAGCCTGTTCCGCCTGTTCCTGCAGGTCGCCCAGCCGGGCCTCAAGCTGCAGGCGCAGGTCTTCCGCGCGCGCCAGATTGGCCTCGGTCGCGCGCAGTTTCAGTTCCGCTTCGTGCCGGCGGCCATGCAGGCCGGTAATGCCGGCGGCTTCCTCCAGAATGGTGCGGCGTTCTTCGGGCCGTGCATTGACCAGCGCGGAAACGCGCCCCTGGCTGACCATGGCCGAGGATCGGGCACCCGACGCCAGATCGGCAAACAGGGTCTGCACGTCGCGCCCGCGCGTGGTGCGGCTGTTGATGCGGTAGTTGCTGCCGCCACCGCGTTCGGCCCGGCGGCAGACCTGAAGTTCATCCTGCCCCTGAAAGGGCGGGGGGGCGACTTCCGCAGCACCCTCCAGCGTCAGGGTGACTTCGGCCATGTTGCGCGCGGCCCGCGCCGTGGTACCTGCGAAGATGAGGTCATCCATCTCGCCCCCGCGCAGGGTGCGGGCATTGGTTTCCCCCATCACCCAGCGCAGGGCCTCGACCACGTTTGACTTACCGCAGCCATTCGGCCCGACAATGCCGGTCAGGCCGGGCAGGATGTCCACGGTGGTCGGGTCGGCAAAGCTCTTGAACCCGGCAATGCGCAGCCGGACGAAACGGGCGGTCATGATGTGATGGCCGCGATCAATTTGCCGCCGCCTCGACCTTCTTGGCGAACTCCTCGTAGCTCAGTTCCTGCGAGACCTGTTCGCGGTTGTTGAAGCGGAAGGTGGGGGTGCCGTCGATCTTGTACTGCATCTGGGCGCGATCCTCCTCCTCCATGATGGCGTGGCGCAGGCCCTCGTCATGGATGGTCTGCTGGAACAGATCGGACGACATGCCCGCGAGGGCGGCCATCTTCCCGATTTCCTCGGTATGGTCCACGCCCTGCTGGAAGGCCCAGTGGTCCTGGCTGGACAGCAGGGCGAGCACGAAGGCCTCATAGCGTTCGGGCGGCAGGCTGCGGGCGACCATGGCGGCGGTCAGCGCATCGCCATCCAGCGGGAAATCACGGAAAATGTAGTACACCTTGCCCGTGTCGATCAGCTTGCTGCGGATTTCGGGAAAGACCTCGGCGGCAAAGCGCGCGCAGTGCGTGCAGGTGAGCGAGAACCATTCCTCCACATGCACCTTGGCCGAAGGGTTGCCCGCCGCCCGGATCGACATGCGCGGATCGGCCGCCTGCGCCATGGCCCGGCTGGACAGCAGGCCGCCGCCAGTCAGCAGCGCGGGGGCAAGGGCAAGCAGGGTGCGGCGTTTGATAGGCATCAGGGGTAACTCTCCGGTATGGATCAGGGTGGGGCATATCCCCGGCGGCGCGAGTGTAAAGAGGCGGGCGGCCTGCGTAAATCCATCCGCCCGCCGGGATGCGCGCCACCGGGGCGCGGGTATCCCGGCGGGGCGGGTGTCAGGTACTTTCCTTGGGCGGCAGCCGCACGCGCACGTTGCGGATGTGGCGGGCATCCGAATCCAGAATACGGAAAACCATGCCACTTTCATGGGTTACGATTTCGCCCCGCGTGGGCACATGCCCGGCAAGGCGGAACACGAGGCCGCCCACGGTCTCGATTTCGGCTTCCCGCTCATCGCGCGTCAGGACGGGGCCGACCTTTTCCTCAAACGTGGCGACGGGGGTGCGGGCATCGACATCCAGCGTGCCATCGGGCCGTTCACGGATCATGTTGACGGTGGGTTCGTCATGCTCGTCCGAGATGTCGCCCACGATCGTCTCGATCAGGTCCTCGATGGTGACAAGGCCGTCAATCCCGCCGTACTCATCAATCACCAGCGCCAGATGCACGTGGCGCAGGCGCATCTGCAGCAGCAGGTCGAGCACCGGAAGCTGCGGCGCCACCATCAGCGGCTGGCGCAGCAGCGGCTCCATGCGGAAGGCCTCGCTCGTGCCGACATAGGCGATCAGATCCTTTACGTGGATCATGCCGACAATGTCATCGAGCTGCTCGCGATAGACCGGCATGCGGGAATGGTTTTCCCGCCGCATCATGGCCAGCGCCTCATCAAGGCTGATGCTGACCGGCATGGCCACGATGTCGGCGCGCGGGATCATCACGTCATCGGCGGTGATGCCGCGCAGGCGCAGCACGTTGGCCAGCAGGGCACGCTCCTGCCGGTCGAGTTCGGAGGAGCGGGGATCACCTTCCTCCGCTGCCTCATCAGCTTCCTTGACCAGCGCGGCAATGGAATGGCGCAGGCCCTGATCGCCGCGTTTGCGGCTGAACAGTGACAGCAATCCCTTGCCGCGCGATCCGGACGGAGGTTCCGCGCCGTCCGCCGCATCCGTGCCGGGGCGGCTCATGACCGTCGCTCCCGCGCACCGGCCATCCGGCCCTGCTTCCATGGGTTGGCGACGCCAAGGCCGGACAGCAGGCGGGCTTCGCACATTTCCATCTCCCGCGCCTCGCCGGGGTGGTGGTGGTCATACCCGGCCAGATGCAGGACGCCATGAATGACCAGATGCGCCAGGTGTGCGGCCATGTCGCGCCGCGCCGCCCGTGCCTCGCGCCGGACGGTCTCGAACGCGATGATGATGTCACCACCCCACACACCGCCGCGCGCCTGCATGGGCGCGTATTCGAATGTCAGGACATTGGTGGCCTTGTTCCGCCCGCGATGCCGCCAGTTCATCTGCCGCACCAGACGGTCATCCGCCAGTACGACCGTGACCGGCCCGTGGCAGCCGGTGGCCGCCAGCGCCACGTCCACCGCGCGCGTGACCAGACGGACGGGGTGGCGGACGGCGCGGTTCCAGCGCCTGTCCGCCACGGTTACATCGGGTTCGTCCATCCCGGCCGGAAGGACGGGCATGGTCGCCCGTCCCGCTGCATCCGCGACCCCGCCATGCTGGGCGGGGCCTGTGCTACTTCGAGGTTTCATCGTTCTCCTGCTGCGATCGCGCGCGATGCGGGCGGTGTTGCGCCCCGGCACGCTGATCGTAAGCCTCCACTATACGCGCCACCAGCGGGTGACGCACCACATCACGTGATTCAAAACGCATCATGCCGATCCCGGGCAGGCCGTCCAGTGTTTCGACAGCTTCGCGCAGCCCGGATGTCACGCCGCGCGGCAGGTCAACCTGGCTCAGGTCGCCGGTAATGACCATGCGCGTGCCTTCCCCCATGCGGGTCAGGAACATCTTCATCTGGGCGGGGGTTGTGTTCTGCGCCTCGTCCAGAATGACAAAACAGTGTGCCAGCGTGCGCCCGCGCATGAAGGCGAGGGGCGCGACCTCGATCTCGCCCGTGCCCATGCGGCGGATCACCTGATCGCCCGGCATCATGTCGTGCAGCGCGTCATAGAGCGGGCGGAGGTAGGGGTCGATCTTTTCCTTCAGGTCACCGGGCAGGAAGCCCAGCCGCTCACCCGCTTCCACCGCGGGGCGTGACAGCACGATCCGGTCCACCTGCCCGGCCTGGAGCATGGCCACCGCCTGCGCCACGGCAAGGTAGGTCTTGCCCGTGCCCGCCGGGCCAAGGCCGAAGACCATTTCCTGCCGGGCCAGCATGGCCATGTAATGCCCCTGACCGATCGAGCGCGGCACGACGGGGCCGCGGCGGGTCATGATGCTGGGCAGGTCCGCAAGCGAGGGGGCGGCGGGAATGACGGGCGTGCGGACATCTTGCATGGCGGGCAGGTCCCCCGTGGCGGCAGGTGGGGCGGAAAAGGCGTGGGCGGCCAGGCGGATGGCGGTATCGACGGCGGCGGTATCCACCGTCTGGCCCGCGCTGGCGCGGCGGTAGAGTTCAGCCAGCGTGCCCTGTGTCAGTCCGACCCGTTGGGCCGCGCCGCTAATGGCGATGCGGTTGCCACGGCAAGACAGCCGGACATCAAATCCACGTTCAAGGTGCAGGAGATGACGGTCGTGATCCCCCACAAGCTGGGCCAGAAGCGCGTTATCCTCAAACTGCATGGTCACGGTGCGGTCGTTCGCCACCGTGTCAGCGGGGGTACGTCGCCCGCCAGTGCGGCGGGGGGCGTGGAGCGTGGATTGTGTCTGTTCTCTCAAGCCCTGTCTGTCTCCTCTGTCAGGACACCACCAAGGGAGTTGGTGTATGTATGGCGGATGTCCACATTGGCCACCCGGCCGATCAGGCTGTCCGGGCCCTCCACATTCACCGCCTGCAACCACGGGCTCTTGCCCGAAATCTGGCCTGGCTTGCGCCCGCGCCCCGTAAACAGCACGGGTGTGACCCGGCCCACGGTTGCATCGTTGAATGTATCCTGTTGCACGCGCAGGATGGCCTGAAGTTCCTGCAGGCGCGCATCTTTCACGTCTTCGGGCACCTGTGCGCCCGCACCGGCTGCGGGCGTGCCGGGACGTGAGGAATATTTGAAGGAATAGGCCTGCGCGAAGCCGATGTCGCGGATCAGGCGCATCGTGTCGGCAAAGTCCGCATCCGTCTCGCCGGGATGGCCGACAATGAAGTCGGACGACAGCGCAAGGTCGGGCCGCGCACTGCGCAGGCGGTCCACCAGCACGCGGTATTCATCGGCCGTGTGCCCCCGGTTCATGGCAGCCAGCACCCGGTCGGAGCCGGACTGCACCGGCAGGTGCAGGAACGGCATGAGCTGGGGCAGGTCGCCATGCGCGGCGATCAGGTCATCTTCCATGTCGCGCGGGTGGGACGTGGTGTAGCGGATGCGTTCGATCCCCACCTCATCGGCTAGCACGCGGGCCAGGCGCGCCAGCCCCCATGTGCCGCCATCCGGCCCCTCGCCATGATAGGCGTTGACGTTCTGGCCCAGCAGCGTGATCTCGCGCACGCCAGCGGCGGCCAGCCTGCGGGCCTCGGCCAGCACGGCGGCGGCGGGGCGGCTGCTTTCGGCGCCGCGCGTATAGGGCACGACGCAGAAGGAGCAGAATTTGTCGCACCCTTCCTGAATGGTCAGGAACGCCGCACCACCAGCAGGGGCCACGCGCTCGGCGGGCAGGAAGTCGAATTTCTGCTCGACGGGGAAGTCCGTCTCGATCACCGCACCCGCCGCGCGGGCGGCGCGGGCCACCATTTCAGGCAGGCGGTGATAGGTCTGCGGCCCGAGCACGATATCGACATAGGGCGCGCGCGCCAGGATTTCCCGGCCTTCGGCCTGCGCCACACAGCCGGCCACCGCCAGTACCGTGTTCATGCCGCGGGTCGCGCGCTCCTCCTTGACCAGACGCAGGCGGCCGAGCTCGGAAAAGACCTTTTCCGCCGCGCGGTCACGGATATGGCAGGTGTTGAGGATGATCATGTCCGCCGCATCCGGCGTGCCCACGGCTCGGTAGCCCAGCGGGCGCAGGACATCGCTCATCCGTTCGCTGTCATACACGTTCATCTGGCAGCCCCATGTTATGACATGCAGCCCCCTGGCGGACGGTGTCACGGGTTCGGGCTGCGCCATGCCGGGGCGGGGAGAAAGGCTGTTCACGGGTCAGGTATCCTTGGGCATCGTCACGGGGGGCATCATCGCGGGCATCAACCCCGCTAACGGGCGCAACACATCGTAGCTCGCGCGCGTGCGGTCAAGAGCCCTGCCGCCGATATGCCAAGGAACAAATGGCCTGCCCATCCGCGCTCCCGGTCCATCTGGTGGGGGTGCCGGGCGCGGCAACCCCTTCCTGCCGTGCCTGATCATGCGCGCCGGGACCGGGGGGTTGTCAAGTCAGGATACCCCGCACGCGACGGATTGCCACATAATGTAACCCGATTGCGCATAGGCTCGCCATATTCGCAACTTATTAAGGACACATCGTTAATATCGGTTTGATCATGCATGCCGGGAATGGCAGACATAACAAAGTGGGACCATAACCGCACGGAAGACAGGAACAGGGGCGGCACCGTTTGACAGGATTGCGTCATCTCCGCATGGCATGCCGCGCGACTGCGCGTGCCAGGCACGGCGCCGGTTGTGTAGGTCTGTATGCGGTCACGATGTTTTTCCTTGCCCTGCTATGGGCGGGGAAGGGCATGGCAGCGGACCCGCAGGCCTATGTCACCACCATCCGGCCCACGGGCAATGCCGATCTTGATGCGGCGCTGCATGCCTCGTCCGACCTGCTTTCGCTACAGAAAACACAGGCAGTCAGCCCTTTTGCCCTGACCGGGCGCATCCATAACGACTATTCCCGCCTGATCAGCGCGCTGGAAAGCTATGGCTATTACGCGGGCGCCATCACCATCGCCATAGCCGATGGTGGCGCCAGCCATGACGGGCGCGACCCGGACCTGCCGGAATGGATGCAGGCCATACCGGCAGGGCACAAGGCGCAGATCACCATCACGGCCACCCCCGGCGTCCAGTTCACCATCGGCACCGTAAGCCTTGTGCCGGACAAGGGCGATGCGGCGGTGCATCTCAATACCGATGAGGCAGCGGCCTTTGGCATGAAGCCGGGCCTGCCCGCGCGGGCGGACAGCGTGCTGGGGGCAGGTGCAACGCTCCAGACTGCCCTGACGGAGGAAGGCTACGCCCTGGCGCATGTCGGCACGCCGCAGGCATGGCTGCGGCCCGACACACACACGCTGGATGTCGCCTATACCGTGCATCGCGGGCCGGTGGTCAATCTGGGGGCGTTCGATTTTGCGGGGCTGCAGCGCACGCACCCGTCCTATATCGTCAAGCGCCTGACCATTGCGCCGGGGGAGCTGTACCAGCCATCGCGCATCGAGCGCGCGCGGCAGGACATTGCCTCTACCGGGCTATTTTCCGATGTGCAGGTCAACCATGGCGATACGCTGGCGCCTGATGGCACCATGCCGCTCGATTTCTCCTTCCGCGAGGGCAAGCGCCACAGCGTGGGGGCGGAAGGCGGGTATTCAACCGACCTGGGTGGCCGCGCGGGTGTAACGTGGTCGCATAACAACCTGTTCGGCAATGCCGAGCGGCTGAAGCTGACCGCGCTGATCACCGGGCTGGGCGGCACGGCCGAGCAGGGGCTGGGCTATGATTTCTATGCCGACCTGATGAAGCCCGATTTCGGCTCCCGCCAGCAGAACATGAGCGCACGCATCGAGGGAATTCGCCAGTTGCTCTATTCCTACCGCCAGACGGCGCTGCTGGCGCGCATCGGTATCGTACGGCATGTCAACCGGCGCTGGAACGTGTCCTTTGGCGGGCAGATCGAGCAGGAACAGATCCAGCAGATGAGTAACGACAACAGCTACTTCATCGTGTCGCTGCCGCTCTCGGCCAATTATGACGGAACCGGCGTGGACAACCCCATCACCCCCGCCACGCACGGGGTGCGCATCGGGGCGAACATCACGCCCTCGGCCTCGCTGACCGACGGGACATCGTTCTTCACCATCATGCAGGCCACGGTCTCGACCTATTTTGACCTGCGCCACCTTGGCCTCTCGCGCCCCGGCCGCAGCGTACTGGCCTTTCGCGGCACCATCGGTAACGTGGAAGGGGCCTCGACCTTCGCCATCCCGCCCGATCAGCGGCTTTACGCCGGTGGCAGCGCCACTGTGCGCGGGTACCGTTACCAGGGCGTGGGGCCGCAGTTCCCCAATACGCGCTACGCCATTGGTGGCACGTCCATGGATGCGGGATCGTTTGAATACCGCCAGCGCATATTGCAGAAATTCGGGGCCGTGGGCTTTATCGATGCAGGTCAGGTCACGGGTGACCATGTGCCGTTCAATGGCACCGTGCGTGTGGGCGTGGGGGCCGGGGCGCGTTATTATACGCCCATCGGGCCGGTGCGGCTGGACGTGGCCGTGCCGCTCAACCGTCCGCCGCGTGGGGACAAGTGGGAGCTGTATGTGGGGCTGGGGGAGACATTCTGATGCCTGAGCCGACATCCACGCCCCAGCCGCCCCGGCCATCCTCCCGCCGCCGCACCATACTGCGTGCGGTCGCCCTTGCGCTGGGGATTCCGCTGGGGCTTGTCGTCCTTGCGCTGGCCATGGTGCTGGTGGCGGCCAATACCGGCATGGGCCAGCGCGAGATCGAGCGCAGGCTGCCCGGCCTGACCGGTGGCAGCGTGCATCTGGCGGGGCTGGGCGGGCGCTTTCCCGATGCGCTGCATGTCCGGCATCTGGAACTGGACGACTATCGCGGGGCATGGCTTTCGATTGATGACCTGCAACTGGACTGGTCGCCCCTGCGGCTGCTGACCCGGCATGCGGTCATAAGCAACCTGTCCATGGCGCGCCTGTCCATCCCGCGGCTGAGCGAGGACGATCCCGCCCACCCCCCGAAGCCTGAAAAGCAGTCCGGCGGCACCGTCCATATGGGCGTGGACATCCGCGCCGCGCATGTGGCGCGTATCGAGGTGGGGGCGCCCATTGCCCGTATCCCGGCGGTGTTCGGTCTGGACGGGCATGCGCGGCTGGACGACATCGCGCCGGTTCTGGACCATTTTTCCATGGCGACCCTGCCGCCAGCCGATATCGCCCTGAACCTGACCCGGCTGGACCATCCCGGCCATGCCGAACTGAACCTGCGGCTGGACCGTAAAAACGTGGCCGCGACCCTGCGCGCGCATGAGGGGACGGACGGGTTCATATCCAGCCTGACCCGGCAGGAGGCACTGGCGCCGCTGGACCTGTCGCTGGACCTGAACGGCCCGCGTGATGACACCCGGATTGCCCTTGTGCTGGCCACGGGCGTGGTCCATGCGCGTGCCGATGGCCGGATCGGGCTGGGTAACCAGCATATGGCGCTGGATGTCACGGCCAGCAGCAATGCCCTCATGGTCGGAGGTGACGCAGGCTGGCAGGGGGCGAAGCTGGCGGCCCATCTGGGCGGGACGGTCAACCGCCCCACGGGCAGGGGATCGCTCGACATCGACCGCCTTGTTTACAATGACGCCGGTTTTTCCACCCTGCATCTGGAGGCCGAAGGGCTGGACAGCCCGGGGCAGGCAAAGCAGGAAGACGCGCGCGTTCATGCCGTTGTGGACGGCCTGCGTATTCCCGGCCAGCAGCCGGCCCTGTTCGCGGCAGCCCCGCTTACGCTGGACCTTGTCTGGCACCCCGATGCCCCGGATGGGCCGGTTGACCTGTCACTGGCGCATCCGCTGGTAAATCTGGCCGGGCAGGTCACGACTGCCCGGTCCATGGCGGCGCGTTTCCATGCCGACCTGCCCGACCTTGCCCCGCTGGCGGCGGCGGGTGGTGCGAAGCTGCATGGTCATGCCGGGCTGGATGGCAACGTGACCCTGCCAGCAAAGGGGCGGGAAGGGCGATTTGGGATCGACAGCCATATTGTTCTTGATGGCGGTATGCCCATCGCCGTGGGCCTGATCGGGGACAAGGGGCACCTGAACGTGGGCGGCACCATCACGACCGACCGGCATGGCGGCAGTACGGTGGTCTTTTCCGCGCTCACGCTTGATGGCGCGACGCTGGGGCTGGATGCCACACCCACACGGCTGGTGACCGGTACGCCATTGCAGGTCGATGCCACAGCCCATCTTGCGCTGTCGGACCTGCACGTGCTTGCCCCGACCCTGCATGGCCGGATGCAGGCGGACCTGCGCGCCCTGGGGCCGCTCAATGACCTGATGGCCAGCATAAAGACACAGGCCAGCATCGCCGCGGGCAATACGGCGGCGGATGATGTGCAGGCCAGCCTGCGCATGGAGCACCTGCCGCAGGTCAGGCAGGGGGTGCTGGATGTTTCGGGCACGGTGGACCGTGGGCCCATTGCCGTATCCGCCCATCTGGACAGTGACGGCGCGGACAGCCGCCACCTGCTGGTGGACCAGTTGAACTGGAAAAGCCTGACGGGCAAGGCGGACATGACCCTGCCAAAGGGGCACTTGGTCCCCTCCGGCACGCTGGACCTGCACATGACGCGGCTGGCGGACCTGCGTGACCTGACCGGGCAGGATGTGAGCGGCCACCTGTCGGCCGTGCTGCACAGCACGAGCGCCACCGCCACGGCCCCCGCCGCGCTGGATGTGAATGTGGACAGCGCGCTGAACGCGGCCATGGCGCAGATCGGGCGGCTGGTGCTGCGGGGCAGGGTGCTTGACCCCGTCGGCGCGCCGGTGAGTGATCTGGACCTTGTGGTGGATCAGGCCCGTTTCCGCGATATGGGGGGGCAGGGCCATGTTGTGGTGAAGGGGCCGGTCTCCGCGCTGAATGTCACGGCGCAGGTGGGGGCGAATACGCCATGGACCGGCAGCGCCACGGTTGATACCGCGCTGCTGGCCAATGTGTCCGCCCATTCCGTGGCCCTGAACCGGCTTGTGGCGGCAGCGCGGGGTGAGCAGGTCCGGCTCGAAGCACCCGCCAGCATTACGTATGGCAAGGAAACCAGCATCGGCCACCTGCGGCTGGGCGTGACGCCGCCGCACGGGATGGCGGGCAGTATCGAGGCGGATGGCCGGATCAGCCCCACGATGGACCTGCATGCGGTCATCAGCCGCCTTTCCCCCGACCTGCTGGCACCGTTCATGCCCGGGCTGCACGCGCAGGGCACGCTTTCGGCCGAGGCACGGCTGACAGGCCCGACCGCCAACCCATCGGGCAAGGTGAGCCTGCATGGTACGGACCTGAAATATCATACCGATTACACATCATCCCTTGCGCCTGCGTCACTGGACGCGACCGCCAGCCTGACTGTGGGCATGGCGCAGGTGGATGCGCGGGTTCAGGCCGGGAGCCAGATCAATCTTGGCCTGCGCGGGACGGCACCCGTCAACCGGACCGGGCAGCTCAGCCTCCAGGCCGAGGGGAATGTGGACCTTGCGGTATCCAATGCCTATCTGGGGGCCAAGGGCATGCAGGCAGGCGGCAACCTGCAGGTTGCCATGGGGGTGCGCGGTACGCTGGGCCAGCCGCGCCTGAACGGCACGCTCATGCTGGCAAATGGCCTGTTTCATGATTTCGGGCAGGGCGTGCAGCTTTCGGCCCTGCATGGCACCGTCAACGCGCTGGGGGACAGGCTGGAAATCTCATCCCTGACCGCGCAGGCGGGCAAGGGCACGCTTGCAGCATCAGGCAGTTATGGCGTGCTGCAGCCCGGCCAGCCGATCGACCTGCGCATCCATGCCGATAACGCCCGCCCGCTGGCCAGTGACCTCATTACCACGACACTGGATGGCGACCTGGGAGTGAAGGGCATGCTCTCCAGCCGGATTGATGCGACGGGCGACATAAGCCTCAGGCGTGTGGACATCAACATACCCGATTCCCTGCCCACTTCGGTTGCCCATCTGGACGTGATCCGCCCCGGCGATGAGAAGAAGGCCGAGCAGGAAGCCCATACCTCCTCCCTCGTGGTGGGGCTGGGGCTGGATGTGCGCTCACCGGGGCAGTTCTACGTGCGCGGCCATGGGCTGAATACGGAAATGCACGGGCATATCCACGTGGCGGGCACGGCCACCGCGCCGGTGGTGACGGGGGCGTTCTCGCTGGTGAAGGGGGGATTCTCGCTGGGCGGGATTTCGCTCGACTTCAGCAAGGGGCAGGTGGGCTTCAACGGCGTGGGCGTGACCCATGCGATCGACCCGACGCTGGATTTCGTGGCCGAACGCAGCACGAATGACGGCACGGCGCGGCTGAACGTGGGCGGCTACGCCAGCGCGCCCAAGATCACGTTCTCCTCCACCCCGCCACTTTCACAGGACCAGATTCTTGCCATCCTGCTGTTTGGTACGGATTCGCAATCTCTGTCAGCCACGCAGATGGCCTCCATCGCGGCAGCGGTGGCGACGCTGAGCGGCGGGGCCGCCTTTGACCCGCTGGGCATGGTGCGCAAGACGCTGCATCTGGACCGGTTGCAGATGAGCAGTTCCTCCAACGGGTCGGGCGGTAACGATACCGGGGCGATCGAGGCCGGAAAATATGTGATGCGGGGCGTGTATGTCGGGGCCAAGCAGGCCACATCGGGTTCCGGCACACAGGCGCAGGTGCAGGTTGACCTGACCAAGCGGTTGAAATTCAATACAACCGTTGGCACTGGCGGCAACGTGACCGGCTTTACCACCCCCGAAAACGACCCCGGCAGCAGTATCGGCCTGCTGTACCAGTTCAAGTACTGAGGGCGCGCAGCCCTGTTCCACCCGTGGGAAATGCATTACGATCCCGCGATGATTGTTCACGTTACGGCCCGTGGCGGCCTGCTTCCCATCATGCTCGCCATAGCCAGCGGCATGCTGGCTATGGGCATGGCGCTGCCAGCCCTGCCGCTGGAATTCCAGTCCCGTTTTGCAAGTGGCACAACACTTATTGGCGTCGTGATGGGCATACAGTCCGCCGCCACCCTGCTGACACGGCCCTGGGCGGGGCGGATGGCGGACCGGCGCGGCGGGCGTGATACGCTGCTGGCCGGACTGGTCTGCACGGCGGGTTCGGGCATGGCCTACAGCCTTGCCCTGCTGCCGGTGCTGTCGCCCGCGACCCAGCAGGCCGTGATCGTGGCGGGCCGCCTGCTCATGGGGCTGGGTGAGGGGCTTATGGTAACGGGTGGCGGCGTATGGGCCGTCATCATCGCCGGGCGCGCACGGGCGGGTGCCGCCATGTCGTGGGTGGGGTTCGCCATGTTCGCCGGGCTGGGCATGGGGGCGGCGGCTGGTGATGTGATCGAGGCACATGCAGGGTTTTTCACGCTCTGCCTTGTCGCCATCGCCCTGCCTACAGGCGGCGCGCTGCTGACCGTGTCGCAGCCACCGTCACCACCACAGCATGATGGCAGCCACGCAGGCGCGCGGTGGAAGGACCTGATCGGGCATATATGGGTGTGGGGCCTGACGCTGGCGCTATCCGCCATCGGGTTTGCCGCGATTTCGTCGTTTCTGGTTATCTTCTACGCGGCGGAGGGCTGGCATGCGGGCGGTTGGGCGCTGGCCGCGTTCGGGGTGGGGCATATGCTCGCCCGTATCGTGGGCACCCGCCATGTGGACCGGCATGACGTGCGGCCCATGGTCGCGATCATCATGCTGACGGAAGCCGTGGGGCTGGCCATGATCTGGCTGGCGCCGGGACCGCTGGGGGCGGCGATGGGCAGCTTCCTCGGGGGGCTCGGGTATTCGCTGACCTATCCGCTGCTGGCCGGTCCGGTGCTGCGGCAGGTGCCCGCGCGGTTTTCAGGCTCCGCGATCGGGTTGTTCGATGTGTTCTTTGATATTGCGGCAGGCTCCGGTGCGGTGTTTTCCGGCCTGCTGGCCGGGGTGGCCGGTCCACGCAGCCCGTTTGCGCTGGCCATGGTGGCGGCCCTGGCCGGGGTGGCCATCATGGCGGTGGTGCCCCGCCCGCAACGCGCCGGGGCGGAGTAGCGCCTGCCGGAAAGCCGGCGTTATGACTTCTTGACGAATTCCGACTTCAGGTTCATCGCGCCGATGCCGCTGATCTTGCAGGCGATGTCATGCCCGTCGCCACCATCGGCCAGGCGGATGTTCTTCACCTTGGTCCCGCCCTTTACGACAAGGGATGACCCCTTGACCTTGAGATCCTTGATCACGGTTACGGTGTCCCCATCGGCCAGCACGTTGCCGTTGGCGTCCCGTATTACCATGTCATTGCCCGGCGCGGTGGCGCTGTCCTGCGGGTTCCATTCATGCCCACATTCGGGGCAGGTCCACAGGCTGCCATCGGGGTAGGCATGTTCGCAGCCACAGGCGGGGCATTTGGGGTCGGCATCCATCTCTATTTCATCTTTCATGTCGGCAGGGTACGCGGGTGTGCGCCCTGCCCATAGCAAAACCGCCGGCACAGGGGCCGGCGGGCAGGGTGGGTCAGGGG
>NZ_QUWV01000046.1 GCF_003403295.1 Komagataeibacter melaceti
TGTTGATTTTCACTGAGAACTGACCCGGGTTTTTCATCAGGAATTGACCCAGCCAGATGCTATTTCAGGCATAGTCGGGCGGGCGGTCAAGAAGAGGATTTATCCTTCCTGTTTTTTGACGCGGCGGTGCTGGCACGGAACCTGTAGCTGTCATTTCCTGTCTCGAGGATATGACAGTGATGGGTCAGCCGATCGAGGAGCGCCGTCGTCATCTTCGGGTCACCAAAGACGTCTCCCCATTCACTGAAGCTCAGATTGGTTGTGATGATGACACTGGTGCGCTCATAGAGGCGGCTGAGCAGATGGAACAGCAGGGCGCCCCCAGACGCGCTGAAGGGGAGATAACCGAGTTCATCAAGGATCACGAGATCCAGGCGGAGCAGCCTGTCGGCAATCTGCCCGGCCCGGCTGGCAGTCTTCTCCTGTTCAAGAGCATTGACCAGGTCGACCGTTGACCAGAAGCGCGCCTTCTTGCGGTGATGGGTAATCGCCTGGATGGCCAGGGCGGTCGCCAGGTGGGTTTTCCCGGTTCCCGGGCCGCCGATCAGCACGACATTTTCGGCACGCTCGATAAAGTTCCCGCCATGGAGCTGGCGGACCATGGGCTCGTTGACCTGGGTGTCGGCAAAGGAGAACCCGGACAGGTCCTTGTAGGCAGGGAACCGGGCTGTCTTTGTCTGGTAGGCGATGGAGCGCACTTCGCGTTCGGCCAGTTCCGCCTTCAGAAGCTGCGCGAGGATGGGGATGGCCGCCTCGAAGGCGGGCGCGCCCTGCTCAATGAGGTCAGCCGTGGCCTGGGCCATGCCATACATCCGCAGTCCACGGAGCATGACGACAAGTGAGGCGGCGGCAGGATCATGACGCATGGCGACTGTCCCCACGCAGGATGTCATAGCGCCCTGTATCGGCGCACGGTTCGTGTTCGAGCACCAGGGCCTGTGGAGCATCAAGCCGGGGAACCACGGTTCTTTTGGCATCAATCAGGCGATGCAGCGTATTGAGAACATGGGTCTTGGTCGCCACGCCATCTTCAAGAGCCAGTTCAACCGCGCAGAGGACGGCCTGCTCATCATGCTGCAGCACCAGGGCCAGGATTTCAGCCATTTCCCGGTCGCCTCCAGGCCGCCTGAGCAGTTGATCCTGCAGGGTCCGGAAGGCGGTTGGCAATTCGGTAAACGGTGCGCCATTGCGCAGGGCGCCCGGTTTGCGCTGGATGACCGCCAGATAATGCCGCCAGTCATAAACCGTGCGGCCTGGCAGGCCATGCGAACGGGTGATGATCCGGTCATGCACGCACAGAACCTGTCCTTCGGCGATAACGCGTAGCCTGTCGGGATAAACCCGCAGGCTGACCGGACGATTGGCAAAGGAGGCCGGCACGCTGTAGCGATTGCCTTCGAACTGGATCAGGCAGGTTGGCGAGACGCGCTTGGTCTGTTCGACAAACCCGTCAAAGGGACGCCCCG
>NZ_QUWV01000004.1 GCF_003403295.1 Komagataeibacter melaceti
ACCACGCCCGGCACCCCACCAGATCGGTCGGGACCAGCGCCCCCACGGCCCACCCTGCCCCCGTGATGGCCACCCATCCCGAGCAACTGAAAGTTACCGCCACGCGCACGCTGTCCCGGCGGCAGATTCTCCTGCGGCAGAACGATCCCGTTGCGGTCACGACCATTACCGAGCACGACCTGCAATCGCACCAGATCACCAACATCCAGCAGGCCGTAAAGCTCCTGCCCGCAGTCTCGCTTCAGGTCACAAATCCGCGCAACACGGCCATCAACGTGCGCGGCCTTGGCAATTTCAGTTCCAGCGCGCAGGACGGGCTGGAAAATGGCACGGCTGTCTATATCGACGGCGTGTACCAGACACGCCCCGGCGCGGTGCTGGGGGATATCAGCGACCTGTCGGGCATGGAGGTCCTCAAGGGCCCACAGGCAACACGCGGCGGCGTGGATAACGATGGCGGCGCGATCAACATCACCACGCTGGCGCCGTCCTTCACGCGTGGCTACTCCGTCACGGGCGATTATGGCAGTTACAATACCGCCAATGTCCGGCTGCGGGCCACAGGCCCGATCGGCAATAGTGACAAGGTCGCCTACAGCCTTTCAGGCTTTTCGATCAATCATGATGGTTACGTCAAAAACGTCACGACCGGCCGTGACTATCAGGATTATCACGACCTTGGCGTAAAGGGGCAGATACTGGCGGTACCCACCGACAGGCTGACCCTGCGGCTGATCGCTGATTACTCACATCTGCGCGAAAGCTGCTGCGTCACGCCCTTTTCCACGGCGCTGACGCAATATGCCAACGGTGCGCCGGTAGTTGGGACTTACTGGCAGCGCGCCGCCTTTGCCGGTGCCGAACCGTTACCGGCGCATGGCGTGCGTGACATGCTGGTGGCGCTGCCCGCCACTGGTGGGCAGGCGGTGGATCAGGAAACGTACGGTGTCTCGCTGGACGTGACCTATCGCCTGTCCCACGGGTGGAAGCTGCAAAATATTGCGGCGTGGCACGCATGGTTCTGGTACCCGCATAACGGTTTTTCCGGCGGTCTGGGCACTACGCCGGGCCTGCGGACACTGACGGCGGGCAACAATCAGGTCTATGAACAGCACGCCACCGAAGAAATCAGGATTTCATCCCCGGAAGGACGCCGTTTCCGCGTGTCGGCTGGTGCGTTCTATATGTATGAGGAAGTGCCCGATTACACGCGCTGGCAGATATCTGCCCAAGGTGCGAAGTATTACGGCTATGGCATGTCACCTGCCGAGTACAATGCCGCCTATAACGGGGCGCTGTTCACATCATCGGATAACCCGATCACCAACGACCTCGCGGGCTATGTTCGGGCGCGGTACGACATTACGTCAAAACTCTCGCTGGAAGGCGGGTTCCGCTATTCCTTTGTCACGAAGTCCGGCAGCTATACGTCAACCATCGTGAATTCCGCCAATCCATCACTTGCGGCAGGCGTGCTGGGGGCGGCAACATCCTATCACGCCGCGCACCGGGAAAATGAACCCAGCGGTACGGCAAGCCTTGTGTACCGTCCTTCTGACACGAACCTTGTCTATGCGACCTATAGCCGGGGGCTCAGGAATGGCGGCATCAACCTGGTCAGCCTGAATATTGCCCAGGGTGCCAACCCGAATGTGAAACCGGAAATTGACGACATGTTCGAGGTCGGGAGCAAGAACGCATTTTTCAACCGGCGGCTTGTGGTCAATTTCGATGCGTTCTGGAACAACGTGCATGACTACATTACCAGTGCCGCCTACTACACTTCAGCCGGCACCACGATTTCATACCTGACAAACGCAAAGCATGTCGTATCCCGTGGTTTCGAGCTTGAGACACGCGGTACGATCCTGCCGGGGCTTGAGGGCCGCCTGTCAGCATCCTATACCGATGCTTTCTTTGCCTCCTTCAACAACGCGTCCCACCCGCTTGAATCTTCCAACGTGAAGGGACTGTACAGCCTGACAGGCAACCAGATTCCGTTGAATTCACGGTGGAACCTGTCCGCAGGGCTGGAATATACCACACGGCTCAGGAACATCAGCAACATGCCCGGAGGGTTCTGGCGGCAGCTCGTCTTCTTTGTCGGGGCTGATTACACCTATCGCAGCAGCTATTATGCCGATGCATCCGAATCCAACTATACACGCATCCGGCCCTACGGGCTGCTTGACGGCCATATCGGCATCCGCCCTGAATCCGGCAAATGGGATCTCAGTTTCTGGGGGCATAACATGCTGGACAAGCGGTATTTCATTACCATGACACCCCTTGCCGCCGGTGCCGTATTCTATGGCCAGCTTGGCGATCCCGCCATGTTCGGTGGCGAGTTCAGTTACCGGATGTAGCATGGAGGCTGGCACTCCGCCCGGCGGATACAACAGGGTGCGATCAGGTCATTTGGGCACGACCAGATGAACCAGTGCGGCCACGGCAAAAAACGTGGCCGCACTGAACGCCCAGATGGCGACAAACCAGCCGATCCGCACGCCAAGGCGCCGGGGCGCGCCCTCCCCGTTGCCCTGCACGATTTCAATGATAGCCATCGGCCTGCGTTACCTTTCCGCGAAACACGCGATAGGAATAAACCGTATAGGTCAGGATGATCGGCAGCAGGACCGCCGTGCCAACAAGCTGGAAGAACTGGCTGGATGGCGGCGAGGAGACATCCCACAGCGTAAGCCCGGGTGGCACGGCATAAGGCCAGACCGTAATGCCAAGACCAGAAAGGCACAGGAAGAACCACCCCAGCGCGCACAGGAACGGGACGCGGGTGTGGCCACGGCGCAGGCCCATGGCCAGCAGGCCCCCCAGCACGACCACCAGCACGGGTACGGGGGCCACGGCCACGATGTTGGGCCATTCGGTCCAGCGGCGCAGATAGGGCGCATGTAGCAGCGGTGTCCAGAAACTGACGGCCACGATGCACGCAAACAGCCCGGCAGCCAGCCAGACGGCCCATTTCCGGCATGCGGCTTCGAGCACATCGGTCGTGCGCCAGACCAGCCATGTAGCGCCCAGCAGGGCATAACCACACATGACCGAGAGGCCGCACAGCACGCTGAATGGCGTCAGCCAGTCAAGCGAGCCCCCGGCAAACGCACCATCCACCACCCTGATGCCCTGAACAACACCCCCAAGGATCGCGCCCTGGCAGAAGGCTGCGATGCCCGAACCCGCCATAAATCCGAAATCCCACAATTTTTCACGGCCCGTGCCCCGCGTCATGATACGGAATTCAAAAGCAACGCCCCGAAAGATCAGCGCCACCAGCATGAACACGATCGGCAGGTAGAACGCTGGCAGCAGCGTGGAATAGGCCCCCGGAAACACGCCATAGAGCGTGGCGCCACCCAGCACCATCCATGTCTCGTTGCCATCCCACACGGGTGCGATGGTGTTGACCATTACGTCCCGACGCCCCTCGTGGCGTTCCAGCGCGAACAGCATCCCGATGCCAAGGTCAAAGCCGTCAAGGACGACATAGATCGAGATCGCGGCGACCAGAATGACGGCCCAGACAATCGGGAGCCAGTATGCAAAATCCATCATGTTCAGGTTCCCTGATCGGAAGACGGGTCAATGACCCGGGGGTGCGTACTGGTCGCCATAATGTCGGGTGCGTGTGAGGGTCTGGTCTGGTGTTCACCTTCCTGCGGCGCGCGCGCCAGAAGGCGGGCGATAATGCCCATGCCCGACCCGAACACGATCACATACACCACAACAAACACCGTCATGCTCAGCGCCATGTTGGACAGCGCCAGTGGCGAGATGCTGTCGGATGTGCGCAGCAGGCCATAGACGGTCCATGGCTGGCGGCCCACCTCGGTCGTAACCCAGCCGCACAGCAATGCGATGAAGCCCGCAGGCGCCATGCACACGGCCACCCGATGAAACCCCGGACTGCTGAACAGGGTACCCCTGCGCCGGAGCCAGAGCGACCAGAACCCAACAAGGACCATCAGCATCGCCAGCGCGACCATGATGCGGAAGGAAAAGAAAATAACGTAGGATGGTGGTCGCTGGTCAGGGGGAAAATCCTTCATGCCCGGCACCCTGCCATCGGGGCTGTGCGTCAGGATCAGCGAACCGACCAGCGGAATCCCGATGGCGTAATCCGTATGCTCGGTCCGCATGTTGGGGATGCCGAACAGCAGTTCGGGGGCGCGGCCCTTTGACTCCCAATCCCCCTCCATCGCCGCAATCTTGACCGGCTGGTATTTCAGGGTATTCAGCCCGTGGGCATCACCTGCAAGGACCTGCAACGGCGCGACAAGTGCCGCCATCCACATGGCCATGGAAAACATGACCCGCACCGGACCGCTGGCCTGCCGTCCCTCGCGCCGGGCTTTGAGCAGGTGCCACGCCCCGGTTGCCCCTACGATAAAGGCGACGGACAGGAACGCCGCCAGCCCCATATGCACAAGCCGGAACGGAAAGGACGGGTTGAAGATAATGGCCAGCCAGTCCGCCGGAATGAAGCGCCCCGTGCCGGGCTCGATCATGTAGCCCCGTGGCGTCTGCATCCATGAATTCGACGCCAGTATCCATGTCATGGAAATCAGGGTGCCGACCGATACGCAGCACGTGGCGGCAAAGTGCAGCCCGCGCCCGACCCGGTTCATGCCGAACAGCATGACGCCAAGGAAGCCTGCCTCAAGAAAAAAGGCGGTCATGACTTCATAGGACAGGAGCACGCCGGTAATGGGCCCTGCCCTGCGGGAGAAGACGGACCAGTTCGTGCCGAATTCATACGACATGACCAGCCCCGACACGACACCCATACCGAAGACGATGGAGAACACCTTGATCCAGTAGCGGTACAGGTCAAGATAGACCGCGCGGTCGGTTTTCAGCCACAGCCCTTCCAGCACCGCCAGATAGGCCGCCAGCCCGATGGAAAAGGCGGGAAAGACGATATGGACGCCCACGGTGAAGGCGAACTGAAAGCGTGCCAGAAGCAACGCAATATCATGGGCTGGTTGCATTGAAACCTTCCAGAAAATCGTAGGGACGCCGCAGTCACCGCAAACCGAGTTCATGAACTGGCAGTCAGGATTATTTCTGCCGGATACCTTGCGAAATCATTCCTGCACTCCGTGCATCGGGCCGGAACGGTCAGGGCAGACCTGCTGTAAACCCGTTAATATTTCCATTATCCGCCACGTATTACGTGTGCGGGCAGAACCTGACGGGCGCAGGATCGTCCTGTGCCACCCGTTCATTCCTTGCATACGCAGCAAGGATAACGTCAGCAGGCCAGCAACCGTTTCCGGGCAATTTTGCGACTGCAACACGATCGTTCATGACGATAATGCTGCTGACATTGGCCATGATCCCGTGGGCATGGACAGGGTTGTCATGCTTCCTGCCCTAGCCGCAGGAAATACCAGATACGCCGGAGCATCTATCCACCTCCCCGGAAGTCATTTGCCTTCATGGTTCAATACAGGGATCAGCCACTTTCCCCGGCGCGCCTCATCTCAGGGAAAAGCCACCCCGCGAAGATTCCCGAAAAACCATGGCCCGGGGCGCGCGTCTGTTTTCGTATCCACACGAAGCAGGATGACCTCCCATGAAAGCACTGACCTGGCAGAAAAAGGGCAAGATCACATGCGAGAGCGTGCCTGATCCTGTTATCCATGATGGCCATGACGTCATCATCAAGGTAACCGCCTGCGCCATCTGCGGCTCCGACCTCCATCTGATGGACGGCATGATGCCGACCATGCAGCGCGGCGATATTCTTGGCCATGAAACGATGGGCGAAGTGGTCGAGGTCGGGAGGGACAATACCCGCCTGTCGGTCGGGGACCGTATTGTCGTTCCCTTCACCATTTCCTGCGGCGCGTGCCGACAGTGTAAATGGGGCAACTGGAGCTGCTGCGAGCGGACAAACCCCAACGGACGCCAGCAGGCCGAAACATTCGGCTATCCGCTGGCCGGCCTGTTTGGCTATTCCCATATTACGGGCGGCTTTGCGGGTGGTCAGGCAGAATACCTGCGCGTTCCCTATGCCGATATCGGGCCAATCGTGATTCCTGAAGGGATGGCGGATGAACAGGTCCTGTTCCTCTCCGATATTTTCCCGACAGGCTATCAGGCTGCTGAAAACTGCGAAATTACACCGGAAGCTGAAAAAACCATCGCCGTATGGGGCTGTGGGCCGGTGGGACAGATGGCGATCCGGTCGTGTTTCCTGCTAGGTGCAAAGCGTGTCATCGCCATAGATGAAGTGCCCGAACGACTGGAAATGGCCCGTGCGGGCGGGGCTGAAACCATAGATTTCCGCACCCAGAACATTCAGGAAACACTTGTGGACATGACAGGCGGCCACGGCCCTGACGCGGTGATCGAAGCCGTCGGGATGGAAGCACATGGCGCGGACACCATGATGCAGAAACTCGGCTCCGCCGTGCTGTCCGCCACAACGCTGGAGCGGCCTTTCGCCCTCAATCAGGCCCTTCTCGGCTGTCGGCCGGGCGGGATCGTGTCCATGCCGGGTGTCTATGCCGGTGCGCTGGGTCCGGTCATGATCGGCGTCCTCATGAACAAGGGCCTGACCTTACGCACAGGCCAGACCAATACGCAGAAATATCTTGCTCCCCTGCTGGAGCGTATCCGGAACGGGGAGATCGACCCGTCCTTCGTCATCAGTCACCGCTCCGCAAATCTTGAAGACGGTCCGGCCCTGTATGAGAAATTCAGGGACAAGAAAGACCACTGCACCAAGGTCGTCTTTCATCCGCATGGAAACTGAAGCCGGGAAACACCGGGGGCCGGTTTGTCCCTCAACCAGCCCCGTAGCGGCCACCCCTGAAATTCGGTCCTTACGTTTAGCGCCAGCCATATTGAACCGGCCCGTGTAGATGACGAACACGCGGGCGAATGCCTGACATAGACGCACGAAGCCCCGGGATTGCCCGGGGCGGAACGTGGTTGCGTTCAGCCATCCCCTCAATAGATCAGCGGACAACCTTTTGCATAAGCTACCCATTCCGGGCGTGCATTTCCGTATCCATTGTCTGTCACGCTGCGATGGTTGCTGGCCAATCGGGATATGGGCACGAACCCGCGCAGGGATGATGATCCACGTTCGGACCTGTCAGTCATAACAGCGGCCCGGCGACCTGCTTCACCGCCACCCGCCTTGCAAATACCGCCCTGTTCTGGCTATGATTCCTTACCCTAAAACAGGTAGGCGTCATTTACCATATTCTACATTTATTGATATATCAACTTGTGATCTTTTGTCTGATAACCCCTGATTATATCAATATGCACACAGGCTATAATGATAACTGTATTCCCACACTAATTGTTATGCTGTAATACCTTGGAACGGTTCGTCAGGCAGTCTTCCCTTGCCCGCTCAGTGTCATCAGACGTTTCAGAGTTGTGAAAGGAGTTTTCTTACATTGGCTACGCCTCAACCCGTTGATACCAAGCTCACCCAGGCGGCAATGTTCCTTGTTCTCACTCTGGATGAAGGTAATCCCACCACCCTCGGCACACAGGTTCGTGATCTGCTGGGCGACATTTCCTCGCTCGTGCGTGGCGTCGGTTTCCGTATTCCGGACGGACGCCTGTCCTGCGTGACCGGGATCGGGTCATCGGCCTGGG
The DNA here is from genome assembly GCF_003403295.1 of Komagataeibacter melaceti. Lineage (GTDB taxonomy): Bacteria > Pseudomonadota > Alphaproteobacteria > Acetobacterales > Acetobacteraceae > Komagataeibacter > Komagataeibacter melaceti. Next base: position 7,642 of record NZ_QUWV01000004.1, read on the forward strand.
ACATTCTTTTTGATGGTCCCCGCCCGAAGGAACTGCATCCGTTCAGGGAAATAAACGGCGTTCACCATGCGCCTTCCACCCCCGGTGATCTCCTGTTCCACATCCGCGCCACCCGCATGGACCTGTGTTTCGAACTCGCCACGGCCATCGTCTCACGCCTGGAGGGTGCGGCGACGGTTATTGATGAGGTCCACGGGTTCAAGTATTTCGATGCGCGCGACCTGCTTGGCTTTGTGGACGGGACCGAGAACCCGTCCGGTCAGGCGGCCACCGATTGCACGATCATCGGTGACGAAGACCCGGATTTCTCAGGCGGCAGCTATGTCATTGTCCAGAAATACCTGCATGACCTGAAAAAATGGAATGCCATCCCGACCGAGACACAGGAAGACATTATCGGCCGCAAGAAGCTTTCCGACATCGAGCAGGCCGATTCCGTCAAGAAAAGTTATGCCCATAACGTGCTGACAACGATTGAGGAAAACGGCGAGCAGCTCCAGATCGTCCGCGACAACATGCCGTTTGGCGAGGTCGGCAAGGGCGAATTCGGCACGTATTTCATCGGCTATGCCTGCTCCCCCGCGCGGACGGAACAGATGTTGCAGAACATGTTTGTTGGCAAGCCACCGGGCAATTACGACCGGCTGCTGGATGTCAGCACCGCCGTCACCGGTGTGCTGTTCTTCATCCCGACCACTGATTTTCTGGACGGCGCGCCGGACATGGCCGCCCCCGTGCCCGCAACCGATACCGCCGGGCGGCCCTCCGAAGCCACGACATCACGCAGCGATACCTCTCTGGGTATCGGCTCATTGAAAGAGGAATCGTGATATGAACAATCTTCACCGTCATCTCGCCCCCATTTCCAGCGCAGCCTGGGCCGAGATTGAAGAAGAAGCCACACGCACCATCCGCCGCCATCTGGCCGGCCGCCGCATTGTCGATACGTCCGGCCCGCAGGGGCTGGCGCTGTCAGGCGTGGGAACCGGGCGCGGTAGCGAGATCGAGGCGCCGGGTGATGGCATCCGTGTTGTAAAACGTGAGATCCTGCCCGCCATCGAACTGCGTGTTCCCTTCACGCTTTCCCGCAACGAAATTGATGCGGTGGATCGCGGCTCCAAGGATTCCGACTGGGAGCCAGTCAAGCATGCCGCGAAGAAAATCGCGTTTGCTGAAGACCGGGCCATTTTCGATGGCTACACCGCCGCCGGAATCCAGGGTATCCGGGCGGCCAGTTCCAATATCCACCTGAAGCTTCCGTCCTCCGCAAAGGACTACCCGCGCGTCATTGCCGATGCGCTGGCCGAGCTGCGACTGGCGGGTGTGAACGGGCCTTACTCCATTGTTCTGGGTGCGCAGGCCTACCAGACCATCAGCAGCGGCGATGATGACGGCTATCCCGTTCGCAAGCACATCGAGAGCATGATTGACGGCAAGCTCATCTGGGCGCCCGCGATCGAGGGTGCATTCGTCGTGAGCATGCGCGGTGGTGATCTCGTGCTTGATATCGGGCAGGACTTCTCGATCGGCTACCTGAGCCATACGACCGATACAGTCGAACTGTATCTGGAAGAAAGCTTCGTGTTCCGTGTCCTGACAAGCGAAGCAACCGTCGCCATTGACGCCACATAAACCACGGCATTGCTAACTGGCGGAGCCGTTACGTCCATATCATCATGAAGATTGACCAGAAAAACACATAATCTGGTCAATCAGTCATGGTGATATGGAGCTTAAATATCAAAAATATATCTCAGTTCAGATCGTAGTATATTATTTACAAATCTAAAAATAATATACAAATCACGATCAAAATAATCAGCAACAATATATACTTGTTTAAGTATTTTAATATTACATGTCCCGAAATAAATTATATGACAAATATCTACATTTAAAAATATATCTACTTAATGGGAATTAAAAATTAAAATATTATTGTAATAATACCTACGTCAGTCAGACACCATATTACCTGCTTCCCCCATATCCTCCCTGCCCTACTCAACTCATATACCACCCACCATTAAGATTTATTGTCTGCCCCGTAACGTAACCATTACGGATCGTCGCAACCGTCATATCCGCAACTTCATCGGCAGTACCAAATCGTCCGATCGGGATCATGCCGGGCCGGATCGCTGGATTATGCGCGATCATGTCGCTTTCAATCAGGGCCGGTGCGACCGCGTTTACTGTAATGCCCTCATGCGACAGAAGCTTTGCATAGGAATGGGTCAGCCCCAGCATCCCGGCCTTGGAGGCCGCATAATGCGGGCCGATCACGCCGCCTGTCTGCGCGGCGATGGAGGACATGTTGATGATCCGCCCCCACCCTGCCCTGCGCATTGCTGGGAGAACGGCCTGTGTCATCAGAAATGCCGATGTCAGGTTGGTGCGCAGCAGGTCATCCCAGTCCTGAACCGTAATCTGGTCCAGCGGTGCATGGCGAGAAATTCCGGCGTTATTGACCAGAATTGCAACCTCTCCCAAGGCATCGGTCGCCTGATCGACCAGGGTGGAAACCTGCGCCGCGTCACCCACATCGGCACGGATCGCGACAGCCCGGGTACCGATGGCTTCGATTTGCTTACAGACCTCATGCGCTGCCGCTGCGTTCTCATGGTAATTGACGGCCACATGCACGCCTTCACGCGCAAGCGCGCATGCTACGGCCCGGCCAATCCCGCGCGACGCGCCGGTTACGATCGCAACACGGTTTGTAAGTGTATTATCGGCATGCGTTCCTGTATCTAACCCCATGCTTTATACCTCCGCCTCGTTCACAACAGGAATGGCTACCATACTGTCTGCCCTGAGCATGTCGAATGATGCACAGTGCTCCCGGCTGGCCCACACACTGAACCTACAAAGACAGGGCGGATAACCCGTTTTCTTGGACCGGCTTTACATGGCGGCACGTTCCGGTTTCATACGGCTATCCGCATCAGGGCTTTTTCGATCACCGGCCAGTTGCCGCTTCGCGCAGTCGCCGCAACGTAGCCATCGGGACGTACCAGCCATATGCCCTTTCCATCCAGCGGCTGTCTGATTTCAGGTTCCAGCAGGGCGGAATGGCGTGCGATCATGGCCTGTGCTTCGGCATCATCGGTGGCGACCAGTGTAAAACGTGGCAGCCTGCCTGCACCAATGGTAAAATCGGCATCAAACCGTTGCCCCGGCCACGCACCGCGCAGCCCTGTTGCGCAACCCATATTGAGGGGGCTGTCAGGATACGCGATCATGATGCCGGATAGCCGGTTGGCAACGGCACGACGGACCTCCGGTATCTTAAAAAGATCCCGCACGACAAAACCACGCAGCCGTTGCGCCAGGGGGCTGGCCAGCAGGACAATTCGGGTCATACGACCGGATTGTGCCAGTATCTGCCGGGCAACCGCGCGGCGTTCGATGCCGTAACTGTCCAGCAGGGCCGGGCAGGCCTCCTGCCGGATGACAAGCGCCAGCTTCCACGCAAGGTTAAAGGCATCCTGCATGCCCATATTCATGCCCTGCCCGCCCGCCGGGCTATGGACATGCGCCGCATCCCCCGCAAGAAACACCCGCCCCGCACGATAGTCCCGGACCGTGCGTTCATTGACACCGAAATCCGACAGCCAGACCGGATCGGACAGGATAACCCCGCCCGGCCCGCGCCGGTCCACGATTGCCTGCACTTCCTTCAGGTCCGGCACGTGCAATGCCGCAGAGCCTATATCGGCAATGATACGGTACCGGCCCGGCATGACCGGAAAGAACATGACAGCCCCCTCCGGGTGCCAGAAAATCGCCAGTTCATCCGGCGGCATGGTAAGGCCCGTGACATGCACATCCGCGACGATGAAGCCGGTTGGCAGGGTATCGCCCTCAAATTGCAGGCCAAGCATGCGGCGGACCGTGGAATGGGCACCGTCGCAGCCGATAAGCCACGCGGCCTCCACGGTTTCGCTTTCGCCCCCGGCATGTTTCAGGGTGCATGAAACACTGTGCCCGCCATCAACAAAGCCTGTCAGTTCGGTGCCGCGTTCGACCTGCCCCCCAAGGCTCCGAAAGTGGTCTTCCAGCAGGCGTTCGGTTTCCGATTGCGGGATCATGAGCAGGTAGTTGAATGGCGAGGCAATCCCGTCGAACGTGACGCGGGCAAGGATCTTGCCACCGGCATGAATCCCAACGGCCTTTGCATGCAGGCCCGCAGCCACGAAGGCATCGGCACATCCCGCCACCCCGAGCAGTTCAAGCGTGCGCGACCAGACAGCAAGGGCCCGGGACTGATCGGTGCGCGCGGGCATCCTGTCGATCAGCCTGACAGGCACACGATACCGCGCCAGTTCGGCAGCCATGGTCAGCCCGACAGGCCCCGCACCGACAACAAGAACAGGGTTCGACATGATTTTCGCCCGCAGGAAAAGAACCACCCCGCCACCGGGGCAGATGCCGCCGGTTTAACGCCGGACCTGTTCGCCCCGTTCCAGGCCAGACGAAATGGCTGATGCTGCGCGATGCACTGCCGGACGGGGGCAGCCGCAAGAACATCGCCCTCCCTGCAGTGACTTCCAGCCCCACGGGGAAACCCCGTTCACAGGCCGGTTACGCCCTCCACGGCCCAGTTCCAGTTATAGATGGCCGTATCCGCCAGTGACTGGCCCGCCGCCAGACGCAACTGGCCATGATTGTCATATAACGGCCCGGTAAATGGCTGCCAGCCGCCAATTATGCGCGCCCGTACGGCATCGGCCTGCTGCTGGACGGATATGGGCACGTTCCGGCCCCACGCATCACGGTCCACCCCGCCACCAAGAGGCAGCAGGAATTCCCCCGGTGTCCATGTACCGTTCAGCCGTGCCCTGACCTGCTCCACATAGAAATGGCTGAAATCCGCCACTACCGAACTGACATAATGGTCCGGGCCGAAGCGGCGCATGTCGCTGTTCCACATTGCCGCCCATACGCCCTCCTGCTCGGCAACGCGCAGGTAGGCCGGTTCATCCATGATCCCGCACAGGAAATCGCACCCCGCGCTTACAAGCGCCTGCGCTGCCTGCGTGGCAGCCTGCGGGTCGAACCATGCATTGATGGACATGACCTGAACCGTGGCCCGCGGGTTCACGCTCCGCGCGCCCATCAGCGTGGCATTGGCCCCGGCATAACATGAGGGCAACGGAAAGGACGCGATATAACCCAGACGGCCCGAGCGGCTCAGCAGCCCCGCCGCAACACCAATCACATAGCTTGGATACCAGTGCGCCAGATAGTACCATCCCAGATTGGGGCCGGGATTGCGCCCGTCACATTCCATAAAGGCCACTTCCGGCGCACGGTCCGATACATCACGCAGGAAATCACCGTAAGAGGACGTGGCGAAGACCATCTGCGCGCCCTCCGCCACGAAATGGCGGAAAATCCGCTCCGCATCGGCGGAATAGGGAATGTCTTCCACATACATGGTCTGGAGTGCGGGAAATTCAGCCCGCAGCTTCTGCATGGCCTGATGATGCAGCGTGGTCCACCCGCCATCACTCACCGGGCCGACATGGCCAAAGGCGACCAGGGCATCGGCTTCCCTGACCGGTGGCAGGGCGGCGGCATGCGCCCGCGCGGGCAGAAGGCCGGGGGCAAACCCCGCCAATGCGGCCGCCTGCAGGAAGCCGCGCCGCCCCAGATGCGCATTCCGTCGGGACCGGTCATGGTGTGATGTCACCCTGTATCCTCCTGCATGGCTTTGATGGCAGTCGTGGCGTCAGCCCCCGGCGGGTATGGCGGCGACGCGGCGGGCAATCCGCAGTACGGCACGTTCGATGGAGGCATATCCGGTGCACCGGCACAGGTTGCCGCTCATGGCCGCGCGGATCTGCGCACGGCCTACATGGCCGCCCGTCTCGCGCATGAGTGCGGTGATGGCGATGACAAAGCCCGGCGCGCAGTAGCCGCACTGGAATGCATTGCCCTGCACCAGTTCCTCACGGACAATCGCGCCCTCCGGCAGCATTTCGATGCCCGCGGCGGTAATGACCGAGCGTCCCGCCGCCCTGTAGGCCGGCAGCAGGCAGGCATTGATGGCCTGCCCGTCCAGCAGGACCATGCAGCCCCCGCACCGCCCCACGCGGCAGCCTGGCTTGACGCTCATGTCCCCCACCTGCTCACGCAGGACATCAAGCAGGGTGGGCGCGGCCCCCAGCGTGGGCGAAAGGGGCGCAACCGGGCAGGCGCGCCCGTTGACCTCCATGGTGGCTGTCATGTCACGGCGCATACCGTCTTCCATTCCATGTAGTTATCCAGCCCCTGCGTGCCGTTTTCCACGCCCCAGCCGGACAGCCCGCGCCCGCCCTTGGGCAGGTCGGGGGAAAAATAGCTGTGGCAGTTCACCCACACCGTGCCCGCGCGAATGGCCGAGACGGTGCGCTCGCTGACCGATATGTCCTGTGTCCATACGCTGGCCGCCAGCCCGTAGCGCGTGTCGTTGGCGGCGGTGATCGCCTCCTCCCACGTGTCAAAGGGCGTGATCATGGCGACGGGTCCGAAAATCTCCTCGCGCATGATGCGCATTTCCGGCCGTGCGCCTGCTATGACGGTTGGCTCGAAAAAGGCCGCATCCCTGCGCTGGCCGCCCGCCAGAACCTGTGCGCCCTCCGTCCTGCCGCCGCTTATGAACTCGGCCACCCGTTCCGCCTGGGTGGTGTTGATGAGCGGGCCGATCTCGGTCGTGCCTTCCAGCCCGTGCCCCATCCGCATGGATTTCGCCTGCTGGCACAGCCCTTCCACCAGTTCGTCATAGCGGCTGCGATGGACGTAAATGCGCGAGCCCGCCACACAGACCTGCCCGGCATTGGAAAAGATGCCGCGCGCCACGCCGGGCACCGCCAGCCCCATATCCGCATCCGCCATGACCAGCATGGGCGACTTGCCGCCCAGTTCCAGCGTCAGCTTCTTCATGTCGGGCATGGCCGCTGCGATGATCCGGCGGCCGACCTCGGTTGACCCGGTAAAGCTGATCTTGTCCACGCCCGGGTGGCTAGCCAGCGCGGCACCCGCATCCGGTCCGTCGCCCGTTACGATATTGACCACGCCGGGGGGCAGCCCCGCCTCCATCATGATCTCCCCCAGCCGGAGTGCCGTAAGCGGTGTTTCCTCGGCTGGCTTGAGCACCACGCAGCACCCGGCGGCAAGGGCCGGGGCAAGCTTCATCGCCGCCATGACCAGTGGCGAGTTCCATGGGCAGATGGCACCAACCACCCCGATCGGTTCACGCCGGGCATGGGCGAACATGCGCCTGCCTGCAGGCTGGTAGGCGATGTTGGTGGGGATGTACGTACCCTCGATCCGCGGGGCCAGCCCGGCATAATAGCGGAACTGCCCCGCTGCGGCCGGAATGTCCCCCCTGCGGCTGGCGGCGACCGGCTTGCCGTTATCCAGCGTTTCCAGCACCGCCAGTTCCTCCAGGTGCTGTTCGATCAGGTCGGCGATGCGCCACAGGATACGCCCGCGCTGCATGCCGGTCATGCCATGCCATGGGCCGGTGTTGAACGCGGCGCGGGCTGCCATTACCGCCGCATCAATATCCGCCGCCGTGCCGGACGCGACTTCCGCCAGCACTTCGCCACTGGCGGGGTCGCGCGTTTCAAACCATTCCCCTGCCACCGGCGCGCGCCATTCACCGCCAATCAGCAGGCCATGGCGGCGGGGGTGCAGGAAGGCGCTAGCCACGGGCGGGATAACCGGGTGTTCATTCACTGTCTGGGTTCCTCAATCCATGTGCCAATGGCACGCATGATCTGTTCGGGTCGGAAGGGGGCGGCATGCGGCCACATGCCCGTGGCCGCCGCGACGGCATTGGCCATGGCGGGGGTCAGGGCCGCCATGCCAAGTTCGCCCACGCCACGCACGCCCGCCGGGTCGTTGCTGTCCATGGCCTCATAGGCATGGATGGCAAGCGCCTGTGGCGTGTCGGGCATCATGGGCACCATGTAGCCATCAAAGTTGAGGGCGAGCGGCCTGCCCGCCCCATACGGAACATGTTCCATCAGGGTGAAACCCATGCCCTGCATCAGCCCGCCCTCAAGCTGGCCAAGATAGCCCGCCACATCAATGACCGGCCCCGCCGCGCAGTGCAGTTCCGCCTTCTCCAGCGTCACGACGCCGGTCGCCCGTTCAACGGCAACCTGACAGATGACGACACCGGTGCAGAACAGGTAGCGGGCATTGGCGCGCTTCCACAACGTGGTGGGCACCTGCCCCCGGAATTCCACCGTCAGGCCGGACAGGTCGGGTGCCCGCCGGGCCAGCTCCGTATAGGTCAGCAATGGCTGTGTATCCGCATTGCGGGTCACATCATGGATACCACCCCGGCCCGGGCGGAGCATGGCCGGGGGGCAGTCCAGCACCATCGCCGCCTGCGCCACCAGCCTTTCGGCCAGCATGCCCGCCGCGCCACGGATGGCGATATTGGCGGCGATGGTCCCGCGTGAGGCGGTGGTCGAGCCGCTGTCCAGATTGATCCGGGTATCGCCCAGCACCGGCCGCACGTCCTCACGCGCGCAGCCGAGCGCCTGCTCCATGGAGGACTGCACCACGGCGGTAATGCCCTGCCCCATCTCCACCAGATCGCACCACGCCTCGATACATCCATCTTCGGCAAGGCGCAGCCGGCAGGCCAGCGGGTCCTCGAACTTCGTGCCAAGTCCGTTGCCCTGATAGATCAGACCCATCCCCACGCCGCGCAGATGCGTGTCATCCCCCTGCGAAGGCAGGCGGGGGTTGCGCCATAGCGGGCTGCTGGCCGCCGCATCGAGCATTTCGTTCAGGTAGATGGAAGGGGCCACCATCTGCCCCAGATAGCCCCTGTCCTCGGGGCCACGCAGGTTGCGACGCCGCATCTCGACCGGGTCAAGGCCGACCTGCCGGGCCAGCCTGTCCATCTGACATTCGATGGCATAGGTCATCTGGTTCGCGCCAAACCCGCGAAACGCGCCGCCCGTGCCGTTATTGGTATAAACCAGCCGCCCGCGTGAGCGCACATGCGCGGCCAGATAGGGGCCGATGACATGCTCCATCCCCGTTTCCAGCACGCAGGGCGCGAGCGAGGCATAGGCCCCGCAATCGGCAATCACATCCACATCCTGCGCCACGATCCGGCCCTGCGCATCGCAGCCGGTTTTCATGCGGATGCGCATGGGCGGGCTTTTGGTGCCCGCCTGCACGGATTCGTCACGGTCCAGGTGCATGCGCACGGTCCGCCCGCTCCTGATCGCCAGCAGGGCCGCGGCAGGCTGCACCGTCAGTTCGTCCTTGCCGCCAAAGGCCCCGCCCACGGGGCTGGACACGATGTGTATCCGCTCGGCCGGCCAGTCCAGAATACGCGCAAGCTGCATCCTGTCGCGCGTGCCATGCTGGGAGCCGATGCAGACATGCAGCGTGCCTTCGGCATCGACATAGGCGTATCCGCCTTCCGTCTCCATGAAGGCGTGCATCTGCCGGGGCGTTTCGTAGGTGGTTTCCAGCACGTGGGCGCAGGTCCTGAACGCGTCCTCCACATCGCCGTAGCCGAACCTGATTTCACGGCACAGATTGCCGTTGTCATGCACGCCCGGCGCGTCATGCGCCAGCGCCGCCACAGGGTCGGACACCACGGGCAGGTCTTCATAGTCCACATGGATCAGTTCAAGCGCGCGGGCGGCGGTTGCCGCATCCTCTGCCGCGACGGCGGCCACCATGTCCCCCGTGTAGCGGACTTTCGTATCACACAGGGCGGGCTGGTCCTGAAATACAATGCCAAAGCCATTCAGGCCGGGAATATCGGCGGCGGTCACGACCGCATGCACGCCCGGCAGCGCACGCGCGGCTGCAACGTCAATGTGTCTGATCCGCGCATGCGGTCTGCCCGCGCGCAGGATGCGCCCGACCAGCATCCCGTCCTCGCGCCGGTCGGTCAGGTAGCCAAAGCTTGTATCCACCTTGCCCGGCATGTCGGACCTGACCGCCCAGCGATCGGGCATGGTGGCGCGTGAGACCAGTTTTTCCCCCTCCAGCGGGGGCATGGGTGCCGGTGCCCTGAAATCCGGCACCGCCGAGACAGGCAGACCCTGCCTGCCGCCAAGGAATACCGCCAGCAGGTTGGCAATCATGGTGCGGATATACGCCGTCTGCCGCCCGTCCTGCCCGGGTGGGCACAGTCCGGTGGCAACGCCTTCACGCCAGCGCGGCCAGCATATCTCCGCCTCCCCGTCGCCCCGCAGCAGCGCCTCGGCCTGGTTCAGGCGGCACGGGCGCAGTCCCTTGCCCCCGGCAGCAAGCCGGACATCGACAATACTTCCGTCCTCCGCACGCCGGACCATGCCAGCCACCACGGCGGTCGCGGGGGTGAATGCCTGCCGCAATCCGACCTTGCGGTAAAAGCCCTGCCAGCCTTCGATATCCCGCACGGGGTAGCCGATCCCGACCACAATGCCTGCCGGGGGATCACGCAGCCACTGCGCCAGCGGCTGCACCACGGGCGTACTCTCACCGGGCAGCAAACCCTGTACCCATGCCTCCATGACAAGAAGGGCGGCCAGGGTACATCCCGACCGCCCTCCGATCTGTCCGCCCAGCGTCGCCAGCCGACGCACGGCAGGCGATGCGACATTGCCGATTGCCTGCCGCAGCAGGGCGGGCACCCGGTCATCATGTTCCAGCGTGGCCAGTGGCACACCCGCCCCGATCCATCCCGGCGCGATGCCGACATAACGGGCGTCTTCCACCCCCGAAAGGTCGATCACCACCCTGCCCCGCGGCAGCACACGGTTCCACTCGATCCGCAGCGCCGTGCCACCCCCCATGAGCAGGACAGGCCCCCCGGCCAGAAGACTGGCCGCCTGCCCCATGTCCCGGGGCCGATGGATGAAGGGGAAAGGTGTCATTCCATCCCTTTCAGGTAACATCCGGGATGCCCGGCATGGTTATGAAACCGGGCAGCGTGCGCATGGCGCGCATCCATCGGCGCAATGCGGGAAAACCGTCATGGTCCACCCCGTAATCCCGGCACAGCGCAAAAGCGGGAAACAGCAGGATGTCGGCAATGGTGGGCGTTGCATCGGCAAACCACTCATGCCCCCCGATATGGCGCAGGACCATGTGGTCCTCCATCACATTGAACGCACGGCGCACCTGCGCGCGCAGTGCGGGGGAAGGTTCTTCCTGCCCCAGCAGGGCGCAGTCACGGGCCTGATGGGCCGCATGCAGGTCACGCACGGAAAACACCAGCCAGTCCATGACCGCGCCAAAGGCCGCCGGGTCGGCGGGCAGCCAGTTCCCGGCCTTCAGCCCACGCGCGCAGGCCAGAACGATCGTTGCCGCCTCGCGCAGGATAACCGGGCCATCCACCCAGACCGGCAGGGTGCCGAGCGGGTTGATACGCAGGAAGGCGGGCTTTTCATGTTCGCGCCCCGGCACCATGTCCACCGGGCGGGAGCGGGAGGCCACCCCCATGAGCGACAGGGCGAGACGGACCTTGTAACATTCGTCATCAAGGGGAAATTCGTAGAGTTCCGGCAACACGGTCATGCGCGCTCTCCCTGCCCGTGTGGAAGGATGGTGCCATAGCCAAGCCCCTTGGCCGCAAGCCACCGGCGGTAAGCGACGGATGCGGTATCCGCGCGGGTGGGGATCTCGGCCTGCCCGTCAAGCGGCAGGCGGCGGGGCACCTGGTTTTCAAGGATCAGCCGGTCCTGCAGGAAGATCACCTGCTCGAAATGCAGCAGCTCGGTATGGGTGGATATTTCATCAACCAGGAATTCGACCGGCTGGGCACGGCACAGTTCCTCCCCCATCGGCTGGATGAACAGGGCGATCGCATCGCGCCGGTCGGGCGCGGATGGGGCGACGCGGTACAGCATGACAATGAAGGGGGACGGCACGCGGTAATCAATATGCATCATCATGCCGCTGCCATCGCGCTCGGTCGCCGCGCCACGGGGCTGCCAGAAATGGCATCCGGTCGCCCAGACCTCATCCACATCCGCCCTGATCTCGGCGCGGTAGGGTCCGACATCGGTATTCGGTTCCGAGCCAAGGATGTCGGTATGGACGTATGGGAAATGCGCCATATCAAGAAAATTCTCGACAATGCGCGGCCCGGAGGAGCGGATGGTAAACCACCCGCACGGCACTACCCGCCGGTCCGGCTCACCTGCCTCCTCAATCTCCACGATCGGGGTATCGGGATTGCCGAATGTGGTGAACACGCAGGCGTACCGTTCGATCACGGGCAGCGGGTCGCCATATTCCCCGCCATGCAGCACCGGGCGCACGCGTATCGCGCCGGTATCACGGCAACGGTCTATGGCAATGTCCTGCCCCAGCAGGCGCGTCCTGTCGGGGCGGTGCGTGACCTCGCTGGCGGTCGCGACCGCGTACCAGGCGTCAAGGGCAACGGGATCGGTCGTCAATGTCATGTGTCTGCTCCCTGCCGGTCGTCATGGCCACGTTCGGCACTGTCGCGCAGCCAGCCCATGCGGCGGGCACATTCGGCGCGCAACGCGGCATCGGCTTGCCCCCGCAGCACCGCATGGACCGCGCACTGCGCGCTGCTTATGGGCTGGAGCGCCAGAACCAGTTCACCCGTCCCGTCTTCCATCGTCAGGCTGAACAGGTCGGGGTGCCCGCCCACGGGCAATAGCTGCCCGAGACCGTAAAAAAACTCGCCCGGCGTTTCTTCCAGCATGACCCGCATGGCACCGGCCGGAACGGCAGCGTGGATGCTGCGTACGGCCGTGCCGGACGCAGCCACCTCCGGCGCGCCGGTGGCGCGGTCACGGCCATGCCACCCCCACAACATGCCGCCACGTTCCGCCACATCGAATGTTTTCATGCAGATACGCGCGGAGACCTTCAGTTCCGGGTGTGCGGGGATCTGGCGGCACTGGCCCGCGCCATCAAAGCGCCAGCCATGGTACAGGCATGCAAGGTCGTTCCCGCGCACGAACCCGAGGCTCATTCTCATGCCGCGATGGGGGCAGCGGTCCTCCCACAGGTGCGGCGCGCCTTCCCCGTCACGCCACAGGGCCAGTTGCCGGCCCGCCAGCACGACCCCGGTTACACAACCCGCCGGCACATCATCAGACAGGCCGATCGCGATCCATCCGGCCCCGTCATCCGGCAGGCGCGACGTCATGAATTCGTCCATTGCGTCAATGCTCCGTTATCAGCAAGCCATTGGGCACGGCGCGCGAACAGCGCCGGGGCCACGGCATTCGCCTGCGCCAGCAGGGCAGGCAGGTCTTCAGTCAGCACCTGGCCATCACGGGCGACTACACGGCCATCAACCATGGTCAGGCATACATCCCCCCCCTGCGCCGCATGCACGAGGTTGTGGTGCAGGTTGGCCCACTGCCCCGAACCGACCAGCGGCGTCATGCGCGGGGTGTTGGTGCGCACGGCAATGATGTCGGCCCGGAACCCCGGGGCAAGCTGCCCCAGTTCATGGCCATGCCCCACCGCACGCGCGCCCAGCCGCGTGGCCATGTCCAGCACCTTCCAGCTATCGAGAGCCGCCGCATTGCGCCGCCCCAGCTTGGCAAGGAGGGAGGCGGTCTTCATCTCCTCGAACATGTCGAGGTTGTTGTTCTCTTTCTCGCCATCCGTGCCCAGACCCACGGCAAGCCCGGCATCGAGCATGTCCTCCACACTGGCGATGCCGCTGGCGAGCTTCATGTTGCTGACCGGGTTGTGGGCAATCGCCACGTCATGGCGGGCACACAGTGCGATTTCACTTTCATCCAGCCATACGGCGTGGGCGAACATGACATGCGGGGTATCGAGCACGCCCAGCTTTTCCATCGCCTGCACGGGGCGCACGCCATAGCGGCTGACGAATTCCGGCGGCTCAAGCTCTGATTCCGAAAGATGGGTATGAAAGCCGGTACGGTGGCGGATGGCCATGTCCACCGCGCGGCGCATGCCTGCCTCATCGGCGTAGAAGGGATGCTCCAGCCCGACCCATACATCAATCCGCCCGTTGGCCGCGCCATGCCAGCGTTCGATCAGGGCTTCGTTATCATCCAGCGTGTCGAAATAGTCGTAGTCGGGGTGCGCGCCCACATAGGGCACGAGCACCGCGCGCAGCCCCATCTCCTCGGCGGCGCGGGCGCTGCCATCCATGAAGCGCCACATGTCCACCACCGTCGTCGTGCCCGACAGCAGGGCCTCGGCATAGCACACGCGGGAGGCTAGCTCGGCCTCCTGCGCCGTCAGCACGCGGTGCATGGGGTTGATGTGCTGGGTCAGCCATTCCCATACCGGCAGGTGCTCGGCCGTGCCGCGCAGCAGGCCGGAATGGGCGTGCGCATTGATAAGACCGGGCATAAGCAGCGCATCAGGCAGGTCTTCGACCGGCGCGTCGGGCCAGCGTGCCGTGACCGCCGCGCGCGTATCCACCATAAGGATTCGCCCGTTCTCCACCGCCACCGCGCCATCAACGATCACGCGCCTTGCGTCATCCATCGTCACGACATGGCCCGCGGCAAGGATTTGGGGGGCCATGGCTGTGTTTTCGGTCGGGTTCATGGTCATGTTCCCTCCTTCATCATGTCTGCGGCCCGTTCGGCCACCATGACCACCGGCGCAAGGGTGTTGCATGTCGGGATGACCGGAATGACCGAGGCATCGGCAATGCGTAATCCGTCCACCCCGCGCACGCGCAGCGTCGGATCGACAACGCTCATCTCATCCGTGCCCATGGAACAGGTGCCGCAGACATGGAAGAACGTGGACAGGCTCTCGCGCACGAAGGCTTCACGCCCTGCCCGGTCCAGCCTGCGGGCGGGGGAAGCGGGACGCAGCACCAGGTCACGGAACGCAGCACTTTCAGCCAGGTCGAACACCGTCTCGACCGCGCTGGCCAGCGCCCGGAGGTCGGAGGGTTCGGCCAGGAATTCAGGCTGTATTTCCACCGCCCCGTCATGCCGGGCTTCGAGCAGGCGCATGTAGCCCCGGCTTTTAGACCCCATGAGCCCCGGAGAGATGGCGAAACTGTCGTCCGGAATATCATAGCGTGCCCGCAGTTCGGGCGAGGCATGCGGCCGCTGGACAATAAAGGCATGCAGGTCAGGCGCCTGCAGGGCGGGATCGCTCTTCCAGTTCATCATCGCCCCACCACCCTGGTCATGGATGGGACCAAGGGGCGCGCGGGCGACGAAGTTCATGCCCTTGAGCAGGGGATGGTCCTGCAGGTTCATGCCCACGCCCGGCAGGTCCACCCGCACCGGCAGGCCCAGACGCTCCAGCTCGGCAGCCGGACCGATACCAGAGAGCAGCAGCAGGCGCGGCGTATCAATCGCGCCTGCCGCCAGAACGACCTCCCGCGTGGCGGACAGGACCCTTGTGGTGCTGCCAGATGCAACGCGCACGCCGGTGCAGGCACCGTTTTCCACAACAAGTGACGTGACCTGCACATCGGTCAGGAGCGTGAGGTTGGGCCACGCCATTGCCGGGCGCAGGTAGCCACGACTGGTGCTCCACCGTTCCCCATCCGCGATATTGAGGTTGGCGAGGCTCGCACCCTCATTATCGGGGCCGTTGCCGTCCTCCAGCACGGGAAAGCCACATTCGGCCGCCGCCGCCAGCAGCGCCCGCGCAATGGGGTGGGGATCGGGCGAGCGGGTGATGCGCAGTGGCCCGCCTGTGCCGCGCAGCGCGGTCGCCCCGCCCTCCCAGTCCTCGGCGCGGCGGAAATAGGGCAGCACGGAACGGAAATTCCACCCGGTCGCACCCGCCTGTTCCCACGCATCATAGTCCGAAGGATGGCCGCGGTACCACAGCATGGCGTTGGTGGATGAACACCCCCCCACAACCCGCCCCCGCGGGATGGGAATGGACTGCCCCATGGCATGGCGCGCCGGGGCATATACATAACGGTAATCGTAGCGCGAAGTCGCAAGACCGGCCCATGCGGCAGGGTCCGAGATTTCACGCACGTGTTCATCCGTGGGGCCGGATTCCAGCACCAGCACCCGCGCATCCGTATCTTCCGCAAGGCGGCGGCCCAGCACGGCGCCGGCCGAGCCCGCGCCCACGACAATATAGTCCCAGACGGCGCCGATGTCGGACAGGACAGAATGTTCCATGATGCCCGCCCTCAGTTATGTTCGCTCGGGCCCATGATGACGATGTTCTCCGTCTCTTCCACGTGGCGGACGAAGATGTACTTGTCCTCGCGCCCGTCGGAATGTTTGCGGCGGATGTCCCTGCGCACCGTGGATGTCACCTTCGCCACCACGATATACGGCTCACGCGCGGCCAGCCCCTTGCGGCAGTGTTCCTCGAACGTGGCGAGGTCGGTCGCCACATGCGCCTCCTTCACCCCCGACCCGCGCGCGATGGCCGCGATGTCCACCCGCTGGGCGGCGGTATGGGTGGGCGGGCCACCGATGGACTGGTAACATTCATTGTCCCACACCACGACGAACAGGTTTTCAGGCTGCTCGTTACCCAGCGTGGCGAGGATACCGAGGTTGAAAAGCATCCCGCCATCGGTATCGAGCGAGACGATGCGGCGGTGCGGCAGGCCCACCGCAAGGCCGAATGCCTGTGGCGTGACACAGCCGAGCTGCTGCTGGAACAGGCTGGCCTTACGCATGTGCGGGGCGGCGTTGTACCATTCATCCACACTGCCACCGAGCGAGAGGATGACCAGTTCATCCTTGAGCTGCGCCGAGAGCACTTCCATGCAGTCAAAACGGTTCATCGTACAATCTCCCCGCTCAGTGCAATGGCGACGTGGTAATAGGCGGCGTAGGCCCATTCATAGGCATCGTGGATGGCGGTCTCGATCTCGTCTTCCTTCCGCACGACGCGGTAGGGAATCCGCATGGCGTTGAGCAGCGGCTCCATGGTGATGCCATGCGGGATCGCCCACCAGTTGTTCTCGCCCAGGTCGCCGCGGTAGCTCATCAGCATGATGACGGGAATGCCCGCACCCAGCCCCATGCGGGCCAGCGGCTCGATCGAGGCGCGCAGGCCGGAATTTTCCATGACCAGCGCGGCCCGCTTGCCCGACAGGAACACACCGCCACAGATCGCGGCCCCCTCGCCTTCGTTCGTCACGGGGATGGTCCGGATGTCGGGGTCGGCATCAAGGGCCGGGTAGAGCTCCTTGAAAAGGGAGTCTGGCAGATAACACACAACGCTTACGCCCGCGGCCTTGAGGCCCCGGATGACGGCGTCGACGGCACCCTGTTTCATGAGTTCGCTACCTTCGCATCTAATATCGATAGCGACACGGTCTCAGGTTTTTGCTGTCCCGCATAGACCCTAAATTCGCACCATAATGTTGTGCTGGGCACAACAACTCAGGGCAAGGGCGCAAGCCGCCTGAAGGCGTCAGAAATCAGGTTTGACAACAGTAATGGCGCGGCGGGCAGCAGCAGGCCGGTGCGCACGTAAACCCCAAGTGCCCGCGGTTTTATGCCGCTGGCATGAAAGGGGACGAAGACAAGCGTCTTCTCGCGCAGTTCGTGTTCCACCCCGATACGGGTCTGGAACGCGATCCCCGCCCCGCGCGCGGCCAAGTCGGCCATGAGGGCGATCGAATTCGTCGCCATGCGCGGGGATGCGACCGGCTCCGCCTCCTGCCCCGCATGCAGCAGGTTATTGATGGTCAGCCCCGTATCGGGGCCAAGGATACGCTCGGCCGCAAGGTCCGCCATGCGCAGCCGCTTGCGCCGCGCCAGATGGTGCCGGGGCGACATGATGACGCCAATGGGCAGCGACACCACATCCAGCCGGTCAAGCCGGGCGGGGTCATGTGGGGCATCGAACGCAACACCCAGATCACACGCGCCATCCTGAATGGCGGCCAGGATCTGCTCCGAACCCAAAACCTTTATGTCAACATTCACATCCGGCGCGCTGGCCCAGAATTGTGACAGGAGTGCGGGCAACATGCCGCGCGCGACACTTTCCACCACGCCGATGGTGATCGAGCCATGCCGCAGGCCCTGCATGTCACGGATCAGGGCCTGCGCGCGCTCAAGCTCCAGCGCGCCCGCATGGGCATGGTCACGCAGCACCTTGCCCGCCGCCGTCAGCACCAGCCGACGTGCTATACGCTCGAACAGGGATGCGCCCAGCTCCGCCTCAAACTGCGCAATGACACGGCTGATGGATGAAGGTGCTACCCCCAGCGCGGCGGCGGCGCTGCGTATGGACCCATGCCGGGTTACGGTAAGAAAATACTGCAGCCGTGTGGCAAGCAGGTATCCATGCATGTCGGCAGCCATCTGTTCGTGTTCCCCCCCCTGCGCTGACGCCGCGATACCCGGCGTGGGTGACATAGGTTCCTGAAATCGTCCTTTTACTCAATCCCTCCGCCATACCGGGATTAGGCAGCATCGGGTTGCGCAATGGTGGCGTGGCGGAGGGCAGGCGGAAAAAACTTTTTCCGGTTTCCTGCCTTGTCACCACAGGCGAACTGCCATCCCGCATGGCGCGGAAGGTGGCAGGAGCCGGATGGAACGGGAGCATGGATCATGCCGCGTGGTGACAAATCCGCCTATACGGACAAGCAGAAGCGACAGGCCGCACATATCGAGGAAAGCTACGAGGAACGTGGCGTCAGCGAAGACGAGGCCGAACGCCGTGCATGGGCTACCGTCAATAAGGAGACGGGCGGCGGCAAGAAAAGCGGTTCGGGCCGGGGCCATGCCGTAACGCATGAACCCTCCCGCCGGGGTGGCCGGATCGGGGGTGCCGCATCCGCCCACCGTCCGGCGGAAGAACGCGCGGCCTCGGCCAAAAAGGCCGCTGAAACCCGCCGCAGAAACGCGCAGGAATAGGATACGGCGCGTTCAGCCACCGCCTGTAACCATCTCCCAGTTCAGGCCGAAGCGGGCGAGGTATTTGCGCAGGCGGTCCGCGTCGTTCTGGCTGGTCTTTCCCTGCCGGGATACGGCGAACAGCCGTCGCCCCGCCGCGGAAAGTGATGACGCCGCGCGGCATGCCCGCACGACCGCCGCCAGTTGCGCCCGGTCAAACTCATCCACGCCCGCCGGATCGGGCAGCACTTCGGCCAGCAGCGCAAGGTCACCATCAAGCGCGACCGCCGCCCACTGATGGCGCAGGACCATGATTTCCGCCTCCACCATCGGCAGGGTTATGCGCCCGCGTTCGGCAAGGGTGCACAGCCTGCGGACCGAGGCCGACAGGTCACGGCAATTACCCGACCATGGCGTGGCCGGGTCACGGGCGAAATGCAGGTAGCGCGCCATCGCATCCGCATTGAAGCCGGTCTTGCAGCCAAGGTTCAGTTCGGCTTCCTCCAGCTCATACGCCAGTTCGGCTTCCATATCTTCCCGCCGGTCGCGCAGCGGTGGCAGGCGGAAAACCCATAACGCCAGTCGCGCCAGCAGGTCGGGGCGCATGATCCCCTGCCGCGCCAACACGGACAGGTCGCGGCTGGTTGCGGCAATCAGGTGGAAACGGCAGGTCTGCGCGGTATCGGCCCCCACGGGGTAATAACTGCCACTTTCCAGCGCATCGAGCAGCATGCCCTGCAGGGCATGGGGCAGCAGGTCGATGTCATCAAGAAACAGTACCCCGCCTTCCGCCTCGCCCAGGAATCCTGTCCGTTCGGTGCCCGCCAGCCCCACGACATTGCGCCGCTGGCCAAACAGGGCGGACATGGCGTGCGGCCCCTGCAACCCTGCACAGTTTACATGGACCAGACGCCCCCTGATCCGCCGGCGCTGGAGTTTCAGTTCATGGATGCGCCGGGCCAGCGTGGTCTTGCCAACACCAGCCTCCCCCACCAGCACGACCGGCCCGTCCGAGCGGGTCACGACCTGTTCCAGCCGTTCCATCACGTCATGAAAGGCAGCGTTCCGGGTCGGGATGCCGCCGCGCAGCATGTAGGAATGTTCCCGCGCCGCCGCCTCAAACCGGCGTTGCAAGGCATTATAGCGCGCAAGGTCAAGGTCAATGATGTCGATCGTGCCGTTGGGTGCATCCTCGCCCCGTGGTGGCCCGCTCTGGAGCAGGCAGGCGGGGATATGGCGGCTTTCCGTCAGCAGGAACCAGCAGATCTGGGCCACATGCGTGCCGGTGGTCAGGTGGACGTAGTAACGCTCCCGCTCCTCATCAAAGCCGTATGATTGTGCAAAGTCATACAGCTTTCCATAAACTTCCTGAAAATCCCATGGGTTGTCGAGTTCCATGTCCACCAGCCGCACCTCGGTCCGAGGGGACAGGGCCACGATGTCACGCGCCACCTTCTCGGCCAGCCGGAGGTTTTGATGCTGATAGAGCAGTTCCAGCCGGTCGACCGGAAAATCGGGATGGGCACAGATCTGCACCGAAGGCCGCCATGAGTAACGACGCCCCTGATCGAGGGTGGTACCGAGGAAGCCGATGACAACATTACGCATAGGTTTATATAAACGGATAAACCCATATAAATCCATATATGATTTCAGGAGGCACCCATGTCAGAATTCCGATAATTCTGTTTTATAACAATCAGCTACAAGAAATTATCGTTTTTCTTTTTCTCCGTATTTCCCTCGGGCACAAAAAAGGGGTGACGAAGAAAGGGAACAGAGCCATGGCAGACCGATCCATGCTTGCATCGCTACGGGAGTGGTTCACACCACGGGCCAATACCCGTAACGTGATCGGGGCTCCCGCCTATGATCCGGGCGCGCGCCACAAGCTGGCCCAGCTTGCCATGACAGGCACCTTTGGCGATGGCTATTATCAGGACGCGCAGGCGTACATAGATGCCCTGGTCGAACAGGCTCACGCCGTAAGCCCTGATTTCCTTGCCCGCACAGCCATCCATGCCCGGGACCGGGGGCACATGAAGGATACGCCCGCCCTGCTGCTGGCCATCCTGTCCATGCGTGATACGGCGCTGTTTGTCCGTGCGTTCCCGCAGGTCGTGACGTCCGGCCGTATGCTGCGCACCTTCGTGCGGATCATGCGCTCCGGGCAGGCGGGGCGCAGGTCGCTTGGCTCACGGCCAAAGGCCATGGTGCGGGACTGGCTGGATGGGGCATCGGACGGGCAGCTTCTGGCAGCCTCGGTCGGGAATGACCCGTCGCTGGCCGATATCATCCGCATGGTCCATCCGCGCCCCGGCAATGCGCAACGTGAGGCATTCTATGCCTGGCTGATCGACAGGCCCGTCGATACATCGGCCCTGCCGCCCATCGTGCAGGAACTGCTGGCCTTCCGTTCAGGGGTGTCGGAACAGGTGCCCGCCGTGCCGTTCCAGCTTCTGGCCAGCCTGCCGCTCTCACCCGGGCAGTGGGGGGCCGTCGCCCGCATGGCATCGTGGCAGACCCTGCGGCAGGGGCTGAACATGCTGACACGCAACGGTGCCTTTGATGATCCGGCGATCGTGGCCCACGTAGCGGCGGTACTGCGCGACCCGGAACGGTTCCGGGCAGCCAGGGCCCAGCCCTACCAGTTGCTTGCGACCCTGAAGGCGCTGGACCCGGCTGTGCCCCCTGCCCTGACGGAGGCCCTGCACGACGCCATGGAACATGCGGTGGACAATGTGCCCCAGTTTGGGGGGCGCGTAGTGATTTGCCCCGATGTATCGGCGTCCATGCATGCGCCAGTCACGGGCTACCGGGGCAGCGCCACCTCGGCGGTGAGGTGCATTGATGTCGCGGCTCTTGTGGCGGTGGCGGTCAGGCGCAGCAACCCTGCCGCCCGCATCCTGCCCTTTGCCATGCGGGTGCATGACATTGATCTGGGGTCCGATGATACGATCCTGACCAACGCCTGCCGCCTTGCGAAACTGGGCGGTGGCGGCACGGATTGCGCGGCCCCGCTGGCATGGCTCAATGCCCGGCGCGAACCGGTGGATGTTGTTGTGTTCGTATCGGACAACGCCTCGTGGGGTAACGCATGGGTGGTGGAGTGGGGAACGGGCATGATGCAGGAATGGATAAAGCTGAAAGCCCGCAACCCGGCGGCACGCCTTATCTGTATCGACATCCAGCCTTACGGCACCACACAGGTGGCCGAACGGCCAGATGTGCTGAATATTGGCGGCTTTTCCGATGCGGTCTTTGACCAGATGGCCGAATTCACATCGGGCCGGATGGAAACCGCGCACTGGGTGGGTCAGATCATGGCCCGGCCGCTCTGAACAGGCTTGGCGAATGCCGGGGGGACTACAGTCACGAGGCCACTCTTACGGGAACCCTCCCCCCTTTGTCCTTCCAACCCCTTGTCGCCAGAACCTTTTTTTCACCACCCGCCCACCGGGGATACACGCCGGACCACGCTGCAAGCAAGGTCCGGCACCTCTCCTTTCCCCTGATGTAGCCCCCCGGCAGAAACCGCGCGGGCGCTATCGGGATCATGCAGGCAACATGCCGTGGGCGCCCACGCCCCATGGCCCCGGAAAGATATGTGAACGATCATGACCCATGAAATTCCCGGCCCCATAACCGGCACGCACCTGATTGAATGGGGCCATTGCCCCGGCCCTGCCTTTGCCGCCCTGCTGGAGCGGGCCAACGCCGCGCGGGCCGACGGGATGGACATGACCCGTATCCGCGCCCTGCTGGCTGCCGACCTGCCGCAACCACCGCCCCCGCATCGGCCCCTGCTAGGGGCGGGCGACGTGCCGCTGCATATCGCGATCCGTGCGGAAAACGGGGATGAAACCGACAACTTGAACGGCGTGCTGGCCACAATGCGCGAAGTGCTGCGCACGCCCACGGTGCAGGCCGGGGCCATCATGCCCGATGCCTGCCCGTCCGGCCCGCTGGGCACCATTCCGGTTGGCGGGGTTGTCGCGACACGCAACGCTATCCATCCCGGCATGCATTCGGCCGACATATGCTGTTCGGTCATGATGACCGACCTTGGCGTGGCTGATCCGAAAATGGTGCTGGACGTGGCCTCGGCCACTACGCATTTCGGGCGCGGCGGCCGCGGGGATGCCAGCCGGTTCGCGATGGAACCGGACCTGTTTGAGGCTTTCCGCGCCAATCCGTTCCTGAAGCGCCAGAAGACATTGCAGGCTGCACGGAGCCATATGGGCACGCAGGGGGATGGCAACCATTTCCTGTTCGTGGGGCGTTCGCGCAGTACGGGGCATACGGTCATGGTCACGCATCACGGCTCACGCGGACCGGGCGGGCAGTTGTACAAGGCTGGCATGGAGGTGGCCGAGCGCTACAGGCAGCAGCTTTCTCCCGCCACGTTGCCGCAGAATGCGTGGATTCCGGCGGATAGCGCGGATGGCCGCGCCTACTGGCAGGCCCTGCAGCTCATCCGCCGCTGGACCAGGGCCAACCATACCGTGCTCCACCACGCCATCAGCACCGCCATAGGAGCCAGCGTGGTGGACCGGTTCTGGAACGAGCATAACTTCGTCTTCCAGCGCGATGGCCTGTTCTATCATGGCAAGGGCGCCACACCCGCCTGGGGCAGCCATGCCGATGATGCCTGCGGCCGGGTGCTCATACCCCTCAACATGGCCGAGCCGGTCTTGGTCGCGCGGGGAAAGGATGCCCGCCACGCGCTGGGCTTCGCGCCCCATGGGGCGGGGCGCAACTTCTCGCGCACCGAGCATCGCCGCCGCATGGGCAATGTCTCCCCGGCCACCCGGCTTGCCGCCGAGACACAGGGGCTGGACATCCGCTTTTACGGGGGCGAGGTCGATACATCGGAACTGCCGTCAAGCTACAAGCGGGCCGATGCGGTCGTGCGGCAGATTGACGAATACGGCCTTGCCGAGATTGAGGACTATATTGACCCCTTCGGCTGCATCATGGCGGGCAACATGCCCTACCGCAAAAGGTAGTCCGCCTGCCATGCCATCTGAAACCCGGCCGGGGATGTGCGCGCACTCACGGGCCATAAGGTGTGCATTTACGCCAGCCATGTCGTCAGACTGGCCTGTCTGATACGGCTGGCCCCGGTGGAACAGGTGACATGCACGACCACGTATCCTGCCCTGCTCCACCGCGCGTTCAGATGGTGATGTAGGAGCGCACATCCTCCGCCACGAGATCACACGCCTGCCCCGCCAGCACGACCTTGCCACGATCCAGCACGGCTATGCTGTCAGCCAGTTCAAAGGCGAAGTCGAAATACTGCTCAACCAGCACGATAGCCATGTCACCCCGGTCACGCAGCATGCCGATGATGGTGCCGATATCCTTGATGATGCTGGGCTGGATGCCCTCGGTCGGTTCATCCAGCACCAGCAGGCGCGGGCGGATGACCAGCGCGCGGGCAATGGCAAGCTGCTGCTGCTGGCCGCCCGACAGGTCGCCGCCCCGGCGGTCAAGCATCTGCGCCAGGACGGGGAACAGGTCGAATATCTCATCAGGCACCCTGCGCTGCCCGCGTGGCAGCAGGCCGAACCCGGTCTCAAGGTTCTCGCGCACGCTCAGCAGCGGGAAAATATCGCGCCCCTGCGGCACGGTGGCGATGCCGCGTCTGGCACGTTCATAGGCGGGGAGCCTGCTCAGCTCCTCTCCTTCCCATTTGATATGGCCAGCGCTTATGGCGTGCATGCCGGTTATGGCGCGGATCAGGCTGGTCTTGCCCACGCCATTGCGCCCGAGCACACAGGTCACTTTTCCCATGCGCGCCTCAACCGACACGCCGCGCAGGGCAATCGCCGCACCATAATGCAGGTGCACATCCTTAACGTCGAGCATGGACGTTGCCTCCTTCCGTGCTTCGGGTGCGTTCATCAGCGTCCAAGATAGACCTCGATCACACGCGGGTCGGCGCTGATTTCATCCAGCGTGCCTTCGGCCAGCACCGCGCCTTCATGCAGTACTGTCACCCCCACCCCGAGGGCGCGGACAAAATCCATGTCATGCTCCACCACCACCACGCTGCGCGTCCGGTTGATCTCACGCAGCAGGTCGGCCGTGGCCATGGTCTCGGCATCGGTCATGCCCGCCACGGGTTCATCCACCAGCAGCAGATCAGGCTCCTGGCCCATCAGCATCCCAATCTCGAGCCACTGCTTCTGGCCATGGCTCATGCCGCCTGCGGGCTGGTCGGCCATGTCCTGCAGGCGCGTAAGCTGGAGCAGGTGCGCGATCCGCTCACGCTCGCGCGCGCTCTGGCGTGCCATCAGCATGGCGAAAGGCGAACGGATGCCCTTGAGCGAAAGCAGGAGGTTTTCGGTAACACTCAGGGCCTCGAACACGGTCGGCTTCTGGAACTTGCGCCCGATGCCCAGCCGGGCAATGGCCGGTTCATCCAGCCGGGTCAGGTCATGCCCCTGAAAGCGCGCCGTGCCGGTATCGGGCCGGGTCTTGCCGGTGATGATGTCCATCATCGTCGTCTTGCCCGCCCCGTTCGGCCCCACGATGGCGCGCATCTCGCCCGGTCGCAGCGAAAGGCTGAGGTTGTTGATGGCGCGAAAGCCGTCGAACGTAACGCTCACATTGCGCACATCAAGCAGGAGATCCCCGGTCATGCTTCGCCTCCCTGCGTATCCGATACCTCCGGCGTGACTTCCTCTGCCGGGGGCTTACGGACATGGCGCAGCAGCCCCATGATTCCCTGCGGCAGGAACAGCGTGGTGCCAATGAACAGGAAGCCCAGCCCATACAGCCAGAACTCCGGCAGCCATGCCGTGAACAGCGTCTTGCCCAGATTGACCAGGATCGCCCCCAGCACGGCCCCGCACAGCGTGCCACGCCCGCCCACGGCCACCCAGATCACGGACTCGATGGAATTGGCGGGCGCGAACTCCCCGGGGTTGATGATCCCCACCTGCGTTACGTACAGCGCGCCCCCAAGCCCCGCGACCATGGCGGAGAACACCCACACCAGCAGCTTGACCTGATCGGGGCGGTAGCCAAGGAAGCGGGTGCGGTTTTCCGCATCCCGCACGGCCACCAGCAGATGGCCAAAGCGACTGGCCACCACAAAACGCGCGGCAAGCAGGCTGGCCGCCAGCAGCACGCCGGTCACAACCAGCAGCACGGCGCGCGTCAGGGGAGCGTGCAGGTCGGCGCCAAGGATATCCTTGAAGTCGGTCAGGCCATTATTGCCCCCGAAGCCAAGCCCGTTCTGGAAAAAGGCCAGCATGAGCGCATAGGTCAGCGCCTGCGTGATGATGGACAGGTACACACCCGACACGCGTGAGCGAAAGGCAAGCCAGCCGAACACCCCGGCCAGCAGCCCCGGCACCGCCACGACCAGAAGGGCGGCCCATGCGAAATGCTCTGACCCCCACCAGTACCACGGCAGGCTTTTCCATGAGAGGAAGATCATGAAATCAGGCAGGCTGGCATTACCGTACACCCCCCGCGCCCCGATCTCACGCATGAGGTACATGCCCATGGCATACCCCCCCAGCGCGAAGAAGGCCGCGTGGCCCAGCGTCAGGATACCGGCAAACCCCCATACCAGGTCAACCGACAGCGCCAGCATGGCGTAGGCCAGATATTTGCCCGCCAGCGACACGACAAAGGCCGAGGCATGGAACGGGCTGCCCTCGGGCAGCAGGCTTGCCATGGCCAGCCCACCGGCCACCACCACCACGGCCACCGCCATCCAGATCACGCCACGCAAGTTGCGCGGGCCATGGACAGAAAACGGGTTCATGATTCAACTCCCCGTCCGCGCACGGGAAACATGCCGCGCGGATGCCGCTGGATGTAGAGGATGACCAGCACGAGAATGGCGATCTTGGCCGAGACCGCGCCAATGGCCGGTTCCAGCACCTTGCCGCCCATGCCCAGCGCCATGGCGGCCGCAAGCGTGCCCCACAGGTTGCCCACGCCGCCAAACACCACCACCATGAAGCTGTCGATGATGTAGGACTGGCCAAGGTTGGGGCTGACATTGTCAATCTGGCTGACCGCGACACCCGCCAGCCCGGCCAGTCCCGCGCCCAGCCCGAAGGCCAGCGCGTCCACCCGTGGCGTGCGGATACCCATCAGCGCCGCCATGCGCCGGTTCTGGGTAACGGCGCGCATCTGCAGCCCCAGTGGCGTGCGACGCAGCACTAGCATGAGCCCGCCCAGCACCAGAGCGGCAAAAACAAGGATGGCCAGCCGGTTAAGCGTGATGTCCATGCCCCCCACGGCAACTGAACCAGACAGCCATGCTGGGGTCTGCACCGCGATGTTGGTCGGCCCGAAAATGGAGCGCACGGCCTGCTGCAGGATGAGCGAAAGCCCCCATGTGGCCAGCAGCGTTTCCAGCGGCCGACCGTACAGGAAGCGGATCAGCCCGCGCTCGATCAGCACGCCCATGCCGCCGCACACCACGAACGCCACGGGAATGGCCACAAGAATGGCTACGGGCTCCAGCGCGGGAACGCTAACGCGGATGGCCTGCTGCACCATCCATGTCACATAGGCGCCGATCATCATCATCTCGCCATGGGCCATGTTGATCACGCCCATGACGCCAAAGGTAATGGCCAGCCCCGTCGCCGCCAGCAGCAGCACGGAACCATAGCTCAGGCCATAAAAGGCATTCTGCGCCACGCTCCATGCCCGCAGGTGCCAGTCCATGCTGGACACGGCAGCCTGCGCGGCATGGCGCACCTGTGGCGCTTCCGCATCCGACTGGGCCACGCCAGCCAGGATGCCCCGCGCCTCAAGCCCGCCTACCGCCGCAAGCGAACGGACCGCCTCAAGCCGCTGGTCCTGCGTGTCCTGCTGGGCGGGCTGGGCCAGTATGGTCGCGGCACGCGCCTGCATGAGCCGTGTACGGACGGCAGCGTCCTTTTCAACCGACAGGGCATGTTCAAGGGTAGGCACCATGGCGGGGTCGTGGCGGGCATAGAGCGCGTCAGCCGCCTTAAGCCGTGTTTCGGCCTGCGGGGCAAGCAGCGCCATGCTGGCCTGCGCACCCGCCAGCGCCGTGCGGATGCGGTTGTTCAGGCGGACCGGTTTCAGCCCATCGGGCACGGTGGCCACAGGCTGGCCGGTGCGGGCATCCACGCAGGTCTCGCCCTGCCGGATGTACAGGCCGCCATCGGGGGCCGCGAACAGGTGCCGCTCCCCCAGCGCCCGCAGCACGGTGCCGGCCTGCGGATCGCCCGATACGGCCAGCGTGGAGATGGCGCCGAGCATCTCATCCGGCCGGGCGCTGCCCAGACCGGAAAAGGCATCAGCATAGGCACAGGCGCCCGGCAGCAGCACCGCCCCCAGCCACAGCGCCACCACAAGGCAGGCGGAACGCATTTCAAGCATGCCTGTGGCCAAGGCAGGTCTTGGTTGCGGTATTATAGTTGCCGCATGCGATGGGCTTGCTCCAGTCCCCGATCAGGTCCCGGGTTTCCGGCACCCATGGCGACCATGCCTGACCGGGCACGAGGCTGGGCGTTTTCCATACGACGGAGAACTGCCCGTCTTCCTGAATCTCGCCAATATAGACCGGCTTGGTCAGGTGATGGTCCGGCAGCATCTCGGCCACGCCGCCCGTCAGGTTGGGCTGGCGGATGCCGATCATGGCGTCGATCACCTTGTCATGGTCGGTCGTGCCCGCTTTGGTCACCGCCTGCACCCACATGTTGAAGCCGATATAATGCGCCTCCATCGGGTCGTTGGTGGTCCGCTTGGGATTTTTCGTATAGTCGTGCCACTGCTTGATGAAGCTGGTGTTTGCGGGCGTGTCGATGCTCTCGAAGTAGTTCCACGCGGCAAGCTGGCCCACCAGCGGGGCCGTATCCATGCCCGCCAGTTCCTCCTCGCCTACGCTGAAGGCCATGACCGGGATGTCGGTGGCCGAAATGCCCTGATTGCCCAGTTCCTTGTAGAACGGCACGTTCGCATCGCCATTGATGGTCGAGACCACGGCGGTCTTTTTACCGGCCGAGCCGAAGGCCTTGATCTGCGAGACGATGGTCTGCCAGTCGGACTGACCGAAGGGCGTGTAGTTGACCATGATGTCCGCGTCGGCAATTCCCTTGGCCTTGAGGTAATTGACAAGGATCTGGTTGGTCGTGCGCGGATAGACGTAATCCGTGCCGATCAGCGCGAAACGCTTCGCCCCGCCGCCGTCCTCGCTCAGCAGGTAGTCAACCGCCGGAATGGCCTGCTGGTTGGGGGCCGCGCCGGTGTAGAAGATGTTGCGGCTGCACTCCTGTCCTTCGTACTGCACGGGATAGAACAGGATGCCGTTAAGCTCCTCGAACACCGGCAGCACCGACTTGCGCGAAACGCTGGTCCAGCAGCCGAACACGGCGGCGGCCCGGTCCACCGACAGGAGCTGGCGCGCCTTTTCGGCAAAGAGCGGCCAGTTGGAGGCAGGGTCCACCACCACGGGTTCCAGCGGGCGCCCCAGCACGCCGCCCCTGCGGTTCTGCTCGGCAATCAGCATCAGCATGACATCCTTCAGCGTCGTCTCGCTGATGGCCATGGTGCCGGACAGGGAATGCAGGATACCGACCCGGATCGGCTCGCCCGTGGGGGCGGCGGCGCGTGCCGGGGCCGTGCGCCACATCCCCCCCACAGCAGCCGCCGAGGCGGCAAGGGCAAGACGTCCGAACGCACGACGGGAAAGTGGAGGCAGGTTGACGGGCATGGTGAACGGTCCTTTTGCTGCTGCCCCCATTGTCTGCTGGCATAAAAGCACTTCCCATACGCATTCCTGCGTATGTCCTGCCGCCCATTCCGTTACGATGATGGGTACAACCCCAAGCCGTGGAAACCGTGAACCTTGCCGCACCCGACCAGCCGCCTGCGTATCGTGCGCCCCCGCCGGGCCTACAGCCGCTGGGCCGCCGACCAGACATTCGAGGATTACGCCCTGCGCTTCACCGCGCGCAGCGCACGTACGGCAACGCCCATGCGCGCGGCGCTGACGGCGCTGGGGTCGATCTCGTTCCTGGCGCTGGAGGCCATGGGCGGCACGCTTACGCTGGCCTTCGGCTTCGCCAATACGGCGGCGGCGATCGCGTTCGTCACCCTTGTCATCTTCACCATCACCCTGCCGCTATGCGTCAGTGCCGCGCGGGCGGGGCTGGATATCGACCTGCTCACGCGCGGCACGGGGTTCGGTTATATCGGCTCGACCATTACCTCCCTGCTCTATGCCAGCTTCACCTTCATCTTTTTCGGGCTGGAGGCAGCGATACTGGCGGGCACGCTGCATGCACTGCTGGGCATGCCGCTATGGCTGGCCTACCTTCTGTGCGCGGCCATCATCATCCCGCTGGTCACATGGGGCATCACGTTTATTGCCCGCTTCCAGATCGCAACGCAGCCGGTGTGGTTCGCGCTGAACATCATCCCGCTGGCAGTGCTGGCGGCCATGCACCCCGACCTGCTGCATGAATGGACACATTCGGGCGGCCTGCTGACACGGCCCGGCGCGCTGGACCCCATCGCCATTGGCACGGCGGCGTCGCTCATGATCGTGCTGGTGTGCCAGAGTGCCGAGCAGATCGACTTCCTGCGCTTCCTGCCCCCACCAACGCCTGCGAACCGCCGCCAGTGGTGGACCGCGCTGGTGCTGGGGGGACCGGGCTGGGTGGTGCTGGATGCCTTCAAGCTGCTGGCGGGGTCATTCCTGGCATGGATCATCCTGCGGGCCGGTTTTTCCACAACGCAGGCGGTGCAGCCCGGCCTTATGTACCGTTTCGCATGGGGCACGTTCACACCCGCGCCGGTGGCCACCGCCCTTACGGTGGCGCTTGTCGCGCTGGCGCAGGTCAAGGTCAACATCACCAATGCCTATGCCGGGTCTCTGGCATGGTCGAACTTCTTCTCGCGCCTGACCCATACCCATCCGGGGCGGGTGTTCTATGTCATCTTCAACGTCGCCATCGCCTTCGTGCTGATGGAGGCGGGACTGGTCAGCACCATCCAGACCGGCATCACGCTGTACGGCGTGCTGGCCTGTGCATGGATTGGCGCGATACTGGGCGATGTGACCATCTGCAAGCCCCTTGGCCTCAGCCCCGCTCTGGTGGAGTTCAAGCGCGCGCTGCTGCCGGATTTCAACATCGTGGGGCTGGGGGCATGGGGGCTGGCCGCAGGCGTGGGCATGATCGCCTACTGGGGTGTCCTTGGCGACCATGCCAGTGCCTATGCCCCTTTCCTGACGCTGGTGGTGGCCTGCGCCACGGCCCCGGCGCTGGCGTGGCTGACCCATGGCCGCACCTATCTGGCCCGCCAGCAGCCTGCCGGGTGGAGCAGCCGCCCGGCCATGAAGTGCGTGATATGCGAGCATACGTTTGAAGCCGAGGACATGGCCCCCTGCCCCGCCTATGGCGGCACGATCTGCTCGCTATGCTGTTCGCTGGACGGGCGCTGCCGTGACCGCTGCAAGCCGGTTTCCACACGCATGGCCAGCCAGATCGCGGCCCCCCTGCGCGCGCTGCCCCCCTACCTGCGCCGCAGGCTCATGGCCCCGGGCGGGCGGTTTTCACTCATGCTGGCGGGAGTGGCACTCGGCCTCGGGCTGCTGACATGGCAGACGGGACACCCGTGGAATGGCACGGTACTGGCCGTTTTCGTGGCCAGCGCCGTGGGGGCGTGGCTGCTGGTCATGGCGCAGGAAGGCCGCCGGGCCGCCACGCGCGAGACGCTGCACCAGACCCGCCTGCTGATGAACGAAATACGCGCCCGCCGCCGCACCGACCATGCCCTCAAGCTCGCGCGTGAAAAGGCCGAGGCCGCAAGCCTGGCCAAGACCCGCTACATCAGCGGCATAAGCCATGAAATCCGCTCCCCCCTGAACGCCATAATGGGCTACATCCAGCTTCTGCAGCATGATGCGCGCCTGCCCCCCGAGCGCCACAAGGCGCTGGGCATCATGCGTGAAAGTGGCGAGCACATCACGAGCATCCTGTCGGGACTGCTCGACATATCGCGCATCGAGGCCGGGCGCATCGAACTGCATGCCGATACCATAGCCCTGCCCGCCTTTCTGGAATCCGTGGCCCAGATGATCCGCCCGCAGGCGCAGACCAAGGGGCTGGACCTTGTCTGGCAACCCGGCTACCTGCCCGCCGTGGTGACATGCGACGAACACCGCCTGCGCCAGATCCTGCTCAACCTGCTGTCCAACGCCGTCAAGTTCACGCATCGCGGTGGCGTGACGTTTTCGGCCCGCTGGCATGGGCAGATTGCGGAATTCATCATAGCCGACACCGGCCCCGGCATTGCGGAGGAAGATTACAGCCGCATATTCGAGCCCTTTGAACGCGGGGCCGCCACGGCGGGCGTGCCGGGCACCGGGCTGGGGCTGACCATTACCAAGCTGCTGACGGAAATCCTTGGGGGCGAACTGACATTCACCAGCACGCCGGGCGTGGGCACGCGCTTTCGCGTGCGGCTCATGCTGTCGGACCGGCAGGTGGAGCTTGCGCCCCAGCTCCCCGCCTTTCCGGTTGGCTACGAAGGCCCGCGGCGCACCGTGCTGGTGGTGGATGACAATGCCGAACACCGGCTGATCATGCGCGAAACCCTTGAACGCTGCGGCTTCGTGTTCGAGGGGGCTGAAAGCGGCGCGGAATGTCTTGACCGCCTGCCCTTCGTGCAGCCGGACCTGCTGCTGCTGGACCTGTCCATGCCGGGCATGGACGGGCGCGACCTTGCACTGCGCATACGGCAGTCCCCCTTTGCCGCCGTTCCGATCATGTTCCTGACCGGCAACCTGGTGGAAAGCACGAACCGCCACGTTCCCTCGCTCGATGACTGCCCGGTGCTGGGCAAGCCGGTAAACCTGTCCCTGCTCGTGACCGAAATCGGGCAGATGCTTGAACTGGCATGGATTTTCCCCACACCCGACGGGGCGGAGATGACAGAAGGGCCCGCGCCCATCGACATGCCCCTGCCCGAGGCCGAGCGCGCAACCCTGCTGGCGCTGCTCAATGGCGGGAACATGCGGCGGCTGCGCGAACACCTCATGACCCTTCAGGCCGAAAACCCGGCCCTGCGCGCGGCCATCGCGCCCTTGGGCGAACTGGCCGCCGCCTATCAACTCGAAGCCCTGCGTCATCATCTGGAGCCACCTGCGCCATGACAACGCCCGACACATCCCGCAAGACCGTCCTTGTCATTGACGATGACCCGGCCGTACTCGGCCTGATGGACGAAAAACTGGCCGAAAGCGGCTATATCGCCCTGCTGGCGCAGTCCGGCAGCGCCGCGCTGGAAGTGGTGGCGCGCACCGTGCCCGACCTGATTGTAGTCGATGCCCTCATGCCCGGCATGAACGGGTGGGAAGTCTGCGCTGCCCTGCGCCATGACATGCGGCTGAGCGCCGTACCCATCATCTTCATGACCGGCCTGACCGAGACGGAACACGTCATACGCGCATTTGAAGCCGGAGCCGCGGATTACGTGACGAAGCCGTTGCGGCTGGAGGAAGTGATGGCCCGCATTGGCGTGCGGATGGAGGCTGCGGCACGAATCCGCTCCGCCCATGG
The DNA here is from genome assembly GCF_003403295.1 of Komagataeibacter melaceti. Taxonomy (GTDB): domain Bacteria; phylum Pseudomonadota; class Alphaproteobacteria; order Acetobacterales; family Acetobacteraceae; genus Komagataeibacter; species Komagataeibacter melaceti. The sequence continues at coordinate 40,997 of NZ_QUWV01000004.1, forward strand.
CGCACTGGACCATGCCGGGCGTTTCCTGTTTGGCGCAAGCCGCGCAGGCGCCGTGCTGTGGGCGACCCCGCAGGCGGGGCTTATACTGGATGAACTGGCGGATACGACGGGGGCGGCCATTCCCCTGCCCGACACGCTGCCCGCGCCGGGTGGCGTGCTGCTGCGCCAGAGCATGGGGGAAAACGAATTCGTCCTGATCCTGGTGGGGGCCACCGGACCGGACGAACTGCTGCTGCGCATTACCCGCCAGGCGCTGTTTCCCGAAAGGATACTGCGCGACCAGCTTGGCCTGAGCGCGCGGGAGGCGGAGGTGCTTTTATGGATCTCACGCGGCAAGACCAGCCGCGACATTGCCGACATCCTGCAGGTCAGTCCCCGCACGGTCGATAAGCATATCGAGCAGATTTACAACAAGACCGGCCTGAGCACGCGCGCGGCGGCGGCGGCCACCGCATCGCGCCTGCTGCAGGAGGGGTAGCGCCGCGCTAATGGGCGCTGCGCACCGCCTCATCGGAAAGCCGGTCCTGCTCCATATCGGGGGCGCTGACCTCCGGGCACAGTTTCTGCTGTTCATATTTGCGCACGTCCGCCAGTTTCCGCCGCACGCCGTCAAGGCTCCGTTCGGTCGCGTCCTCCTGTATCGGGTGGCCTGCGGGGGTCAGGGTGGCCCCTTTCATGATGCCAAAGCCCGGCACGGGATCGAATTTCACGAAAAAACCCTTTTCCTCCGGTGCCGCGTCCCTGGCTATGGCGCTGGCCTCGCTGTGCCGTAACGCGGACAGGCGATCGGACAGGCGCACATCCTCCACCAGCAGGTGGCGGCAGTCCAGCGTTTCGGGCGCGGGCTTCCCGGCCGCGTGCGCCATCTGCGGCGCAAACCCGCAGGCCGCCAGCGCGCCAAATACGGCCATGACCTGTCGCTTGAAGATCAGCATTCGGATATCTCCCGGCGGTGGCCGCAACCTGCCCGCCATTTCAAATGGTATGACTGGCCGTCCGCCTTCAGTACTGGAACTGCATGCCCAGCAGGAAGGCCCCGATCGCACGCGCGCCCTCGGGCTTGTAACGGGCGTAATCAAAGGTAAAACGCAGGTTGTGCCCATCCATGACATAGTTCGCACCCGCATCGAACTGCGTGGTCTTGGGGTGGCCGGGGCCATACATGTTCTTCCTGAACCGGAATTCCTGATAGCGCACCAGCGGCTGGATACGCCCCCAGCCCAGCCTGTAGGGAATGAGATAGGCGGTGCTGGCAAGGAACGCCGTGCCGTCATTCACACCGCCCACATTGCCATAATCGGCTGATTTCTGCCCGTAGCCCGGGGCGATATCCTTCACGCCGCCGGTATAGTACTGGTAGTACGCGCCTTCGAGCGTATAGACGCCACCGCTTGCGTTCTTCCCGATCCGTTTTTCAAACAGGCCATCTATGTTCCACGCCTTGTAGTCGCCCTTCTGCTCGGCGGTGCCCACGCCATCGGTTTCGTACTGACCGGCAAGGCCGATGGCGAGGATGTCCGCCTTACCGTAATAGGTGCTGGCGGTGTAATAGGCGGGGGAAGGTTCGGCATCGAGAAAGTTGTATTCCATGCGGGCGGCAAACAGCGGGTGTTCGCCATAGTTGGACCCACCCCGGACCCAGTTATGCCCGCGATAGACACCCGCCACGTAACGGAAATGGTCCTTGAGCAGCTTGCCCCACACGGCAATGCCGTCATCACGCCCCGACCACGCGCCGGGATACTGTGAGACCATGGGAAAGGCATAGGTGCTGAGGAAGTACGGGCCATCAAGGTTGGAGCGGTCACTGGGCGTGAGCATGCGGCCACCCCAGATGTTGAACGCCTTCCACCGTTCGACCTGCAATATGCCATCCAGCACGTTCCAGTTCCCGTCGCGCAGGCGTTCAAGGTTGAGCGTGGATTTGACGTATTTATGGAACTGCGCGCCCATGTATATACGCAGGTCACTTGCGCTGGCGGCGTCACCATTGCCGGGCATGGTGGTATCGTGGCTGAGGTACTGCGCCCTGACACCCAGCCCCAGGGTAAAGAACTGGTCCTTGCCAAAATTGACGGTTGTCCCGGCATGGGCCTGCTGCGGCGTGGCGACCCCGATGGCGGCACAGGCCGACAGGACACTGCCACAACGAAACAGTTTCTTCTTCCGGCTCATCATGAACCGGGACACAAGCGCAATCATGAACATCCCCTTGTGGCTGCGGTCACCGGCTGGCGACAGGGAAATATTACGAAATTGCATCGGTAGGGCGGGATGCGTGAAATTACTTAGAGCGGCTGGTTCCTGACCTTTTCCTGCTCCCGCACGGCATGATCCACGCGCGCATACCCCCGCGCCCCGCAGGGATATGCGGGACGGGGGCGCTGAAACTGCAAATGAAATACTTAATAAATACAGATATATCCGGTCTCATACCTGCATCATGCAGGACCGGAATGGCCTGCGGCCTGAAAACCCTGCCGTCGTGACCTGACAGATAGTTTACAGGCCACCCTGTTCGGTTATGAAGCGGGCGATCTCGTCCACCCCTTCACCCGCGCGGATATTGGCGAACACGAAGGGGCGCGCACCCCGCATACGCTTGCTGTCACGGTCCATGACGCCCAGATCAGCCCCGACATGGGGGGCGAGGTCGATCTTGTTTATGACCAGCAGGTCGCTGCGTGTGATGCCGGGGCCACCCTTGCGGGGTATCTTGTCACCGGCCGAGACATCAATGACGTAAATGGTCAGGTCCGCCAGTTCGGGGCTGAATGTGGCGGCAAGGTTGTCCCCCCCGCTTTCGACCAGCACCAGATCCAGCCCGGCGAAACGGTCGGTCAGTTCGGCAATACCGGCGAGGTTGATGCTGGCGTCTTCCCGTATGGCGGTATGCGGGCAGCCGCCGGTCTCGATACCCATGATCCGCTCGGGCGGCAGGGAGCCTGCGCGGGTCAGGAACTCCGCATCCTCGCGCGTGTAGATATCGTTGGTGATGGCGGCGATATTGTATTCGTCACGAAAGCGGCGGCACAGCGCATCCATCAATGCTGTCTTGCCCGTGCCGACCGGGCCACCAATACCTACACGCAGCGGGCCGTGTTGTGCCTTTGTCATGTCCTGAACAACCTTGTTTCCTGAGTTTCGTGATACATGGCGGCAAGGTCCGAGCCAAAGCAGGCGCCGCCTACATCATCCAGCGTCTGCTCACGCGCATGCCGCGCCACTTCGGCCAGAACGGGTTCCAGCCGGGCAAGCGCATGCAGCCCGTCCGTCTGTCCCAGCGGCACCAGCCTTACGGCGGCGGATACAAGGGCGGCCACTGCCGCGTACCCACCCGAAAGCACGGCCTGCCCGCACGCGACACCCCCACGACGGAACACAAGCCCCTGCGCCACCGGCAAGGCCCAGCGCACCCCCGCCAGGGTGGCTTTTGGCGGCACGACACCCCATACCCCCGCCGCCCGCAGGAAGGCCTCGCCCTGATAGACCGTTTCCTCATACCGCTCACGTGATGTCGCGCAGGCGCAGGCGAAGCGGGTAATGTCGCGTAGCTGCCCGTCATCCTGCCCGGCCATCCATGCGGCATGCAGGATGATGAGGTCATTGCCAATGCTGCCATGCCGCAGCAGGGCGCTGATCCATGCGCACAGCGTTTCCACATCCCGCACGTCACCCTGCTCGACCGCCCATTCCAGCCCATGGCTGTAGGCATAGCCCCCCGTGGGAAAGGCAGGGGACACCCATGACAGGAGCCGCAGGAAATCCTGCCCGGGCGGGGCGGGTTCAGTCATGTGAATGATGGTGGTGGCCGTCACCATGATCATGATTATGGCCGTGGCCATCCGTGCCCGCCCGCCCGGCATAGGCTCCGCTTTCGGGGTCGAAAGGTGCCTGCACGCTGCGGACATGACCACCAAGGCCACGGATCATGTCGGCAATCACATGGTCGTAGCGCACAAGGATACGCCGTTCCTCAATGGCGGCGGGCAGATGCCGGTTGCCCAGGTGCCACGCCAGCCGCAGCAGGTGCAGCGCGTCATGCGCCGTGACTTCCATCAGGTCTTCGAGCATGGCCTCGACCCGTATGATCCGCCCATCGTCCAGACGCAGGCCCTCGCCATCATGCAGCAGGCGGGCATGGTCGAGTTCCAGCAGCACTTTCGTGCCCGAACGCAGGGGCAGCATCATGCGCCGGCGGTGGCGGCCTTCATAATCAGCGGTGAAGACATCGGCCTCGTCAGCCCCTGCCCAGCTTCCTGCTGGCAGGATTTCGGTTACGCGGGTCATCAGAACAGGAAATACCTCTGGGCCATGGGCAGGATATCGGCAGGCTCACATGTCAGCAGCACGCCATCGGCACGCACTTCATACGTTTCGGGATCGACCTCGATATGCGGCATGGCGTCGTTATGGATCATACTGCGCTTGCCAATGCCGCCGCGCGTGTCGGACACGGCGGACAGACCCTTGCGCAGGCCGAGCTTGCGGCCAATATCATCCTCAAGGGCTGCCTTTGATACGAATGTCAGGCTGGTATGCGCCAGCGCGCCACCATAGCCGCCAAACATCATGCGCCCATGCACCGGCTGCGGCGTGGGGATGGAGGCATTCGGGTCGCCCATCATGGCATAGGCGATCGCGCCACCCTTTATGACCAGATCTGGCTTTACGCCAAAGAAGGCCGGGTCCCACAACACAAGATCGGCCAGCTTGCCCACGGCGATGGACCCGACCTCATGCGACAGGCCATGGGCGATGGCCGGGTTGATGGTATATTTCGCGATGTAGCGCCTGACGCGGTTGTTGTCCGCCGCGCCATCGCCCGGCAATGCGCCGCGCTGCTGCTTCATCTTGTGGGCTGTCTGCCATGTACGCAGCGGCACTTCCCCCACCCGGCCCATGGCCTGGCTGTCGGATGACATCATGGACAGCACGCCCATGTCATGGAAAATGTCCTCGGCCGCGATGGTCTCGCGCCGGATGCGACTTTCGGCAAAGGCGATGTCTTCGGGCACCTTCGGGTCAAGGTGATGGCAGACCATGAGCATGTCCAGATGCTCATCCAGCGTATTGCGCGTATAGGGCCGCGTGGGATTGGTGGAAGATGGCAGCACATTGGGCAGCCCCGCCACGCGGATGATGTCGGGCGCGTGTCCGCCCCCTGCCCCCTCGGTATGGAAGGCGTGGATGGTGCGGCCCTGAAAGGCGGCGATCGTATCCTCCACAAAGCCGCTTTCGTTCAGCGTGTCGGTATGGATCATGACCTGCACGTCCATCCGGTCGGCAACGCCCAGGCAACAGTCAATGGCAGCAGGGGTTGAGCCCCAGTCCTCATGCAGTTTCAGGCAGCAGGCCCCGGCGCGGACCATTTCCTCCAGCCCCTCCGGGCGGGAGGCATTGCCCTTGCCCGCAAAAGCCAGATTGACCGGAAATGCATCCGCCGCCTGCAGCATGCGCGCCAGATGCCACGGCCCCGGTGTGCAGGTGGTGGCCGCCGTGCCCGTGGCAGGCCCCGTGCCGCCACCCAGCATGGTCGTGATGCCTGACGCCAGTGCCTCCTCAATCTGCTGGGGGCAGATGAAATGGATGTGGCTGTCTATGCCGCCCGCGGTCAGTATCTTGCCCTCACCAGCGATGATTTCCGTGCCGGGACCGATGATGATGTCCACGCAGGGCTGGATATCGGGGTTGCCTGCCTTGCCAATGGCCACGATGCGCCCGTCACGCAGCGCTACATCCGCCTTGACAATGCCCCAGTGGTCGATGATCAGCGCGTTGGTGATGACGGTATCGGCCGCGCCCTCCGCCCGTGTGGCCTGTGACTGGCCCATGCCATCACGGATTGTCTTGCCACCACCAAAACGCACTTCCTCACCATAGATGGTGAAATCCTTTTCTACCTCCACCAACAGGTTCGTATCGGCCAGCCTGACACGGTCGCCCGTGGTGGGGCCGAACTGGCCCGCGTAATCATGCCGTGCAAGACGGGTCATTTATCCACGCTCCCCATCACATCCCCCCGAAAGCCCACCACGCGCCGCAGCCCGCGCAGGGGCACCAGCGTCACCTCACGCGCCTGCCCCGGCTCAAAGCGCACGGCCCCACCCGATGGCACATCCAGCCGCCAGCCCAATGCCTGCGCGCGATCAAAACACAGGGCAGGATTGACCTCGGCAAAGTGGTAGTGGCTGCCCACCTGTATGGGCCGGTCGCCGGTATTGGTCACATGCAGCATGCGGCGGGGCTGCCCTGCATTGAGGGTGATCTCGCCATCGGCAGGCAGGATCTCGCCCGGCACGGCGCCTTCGGGCAGGGGGTCAGCGTATCGGGTCATGGACTGTCACCAGTTTCGTGCCATCGGGAAATGTCGCCTCAACCTGCACATCATGAATCATCTCGGCCACGCCGGGCATGACCTGCGCACGGGTCAGCACATGGCCGCCACTGGCCATGAGGTCGGCCACGCACATCCCGTCGCGCGCCCCTTCCACCACATGGTCGGTAATCAGGGCCACGGCCTCGGGGTAGTTCAGGCGCACGCCACGCTCCAGCCTGCGCCGGGCCACCATGGCAGCCATGGAGACAAGCAGTTTGTCCTTCTCTCGGGGTGTCAGCTTCATGTATCCATCCGTTCCCTTGCGCGCCTGTCCCGCGCCATACGCATCATGACCGCCACGTGGAAGGCATGGGCCGTCCCCCCCGCAGCACTGGCAGGATATGCCGCAGGGCAACCTCCAGCGGCCAGCCATCCGGTGCCAGTCCCCTGACTACCAGCATGCCATTCCATGCGGAGGCGGCAAACCCCGCGCATTCGGGCGCTGCCAGCCGCGTGCGCAGGGCGGGCAGCAGGTCCATGGCCTGCGGGCTGACCAGCACCAGTGTCGCCACGGCCCCCTGGCCGCCTGCAATGGCGGGTTGCGCCAGCAGGGCGGATACATCCGCGCTTTCCAGCCGCAGCATATCTTCCAGCAGCACTTCGCCATCACGCCGGATGGACAGGCGATCCCGCACGCCCAGCCGGGACAGGTGCTCGCCCGAGCCCTTGCGGCCAAATATCCGGCTTTCAAGGAACAGGAAGGTGGAGGAGCCGGTCATGTTCACCATCATATGGCGGTTAAGGCGGCTGCCATTGAAAAAGATCGTGCCATGGGGGAGCCATTCCAGCCGGGCATTGGCCCCGATCCCGCATGAGACCGCCATTTCCGCCGGGACATCATCGGCACGGGCACGATAGATCCGCTCGGCCGCCTGTGATGTGACCAGAAGGTCCGTCCCCTCGCCACAGGCAAGGCGTCCCTCGATGCGATCTCCCGCAACGATGCCGCCGGATATGTTGACGGTAGCCGCCTCAAGCCCCTGCCCCGCGACACGCGGAAATAACAGGCGGCAGCATCCCGCCTGCACCAGATCGACCATGCGTGTGCGGGCACCGGAAGCCCGGACTTCCAGCCCGAACCGCCCTCTTGCACGCTGGAGAGGCGTAATCACAAAACTCCACTTCCGTCCTGATATGACCGACGCGACCTTATAACCTGCACATGGCAGGCTCATTGCGTAAAATTGCGTAGCACCTCTACGCCATATTGCGAAATGGCAGTAAAGCCAGCCTGATAGGCCGAGGTTGATATGATTTGCCCTCCGGGAGCCAGACAGAACCTGCCCTATTCGGCCTTCTGTTTCCCCTGCGGAACTTTCGATCGGTACAGAACGGGCCAGTCACCTGATATGCTGCGACCATAGGCACGCTGAAAGCGTCGTACCCGTCAGAATGAAGTCGTGGCCATCCCACCGCCATGTGCAAGAATCACCGCAATAAGCCAGCCCTATTTCTTTGTCGAATGCCGTTAGTATTCCGGTCAGGACATCAAAATCAGGACTCATCACCACGCCGCCTTCATCGCCTGTGTTCCTTTTACTCAGGACAGGGACTGACAGGCGAGCACAGGCTGGCCATTACCCGTGCGTGGCACGACAAAAGTCAGGGATGCCTCCTGATACGCCGCCCTTAAACACCTAAACTCTAAGCTGAAATCAACTTCCCTCGCGGCCATTCAACTCATTTCCGCAATCATCGGAATCGACTGCTGACACGCCTCAGTCTGTTCCAGAAAAAATACGCCGGACAGGCTGCATGCCTCCTATCCAGTAAGACAGTTCGTCAGGCCCCGTGATATCCCATAAATTCATATCGGCCTTCATGCCGTTACGGAGCATTCCGACATCCTTCTCCATTCCCAGAGCCTGTGCCGCAACACTGGTAACGGCCCTGAAGGTTTCTTCCGGTGTCAGGCGGAACAGGGTACAGGCCATGTTCATGACGCCTGTCAGACCAAGAACAGGCGACGTTCCGGGGTTACAGTCCGTCGCCAACCCGATTTTGACGCCATGTTTACGAAACAGATCAACAGGTGGCTGCTGTGTTTCCCGGATGAAATAGAAAGCCCCCGGCAGCAGCATTGCAACCGTTCCCTGACGTGCCATGTCCATGACGGCAGCTTCATCAGCATATTCAAGGTGATCGGCGGATAGTGCATTATACCGGGCGGCCAGTGCGGTTCCGCCACCAAGGGTAAGCTGTTCGGAGTGAATGCGCACGGGCAATCCCAGCTCCCGCGCTTTTGCAAACAGCCGATTGGTCTGTTGCGGAGTAAAGGCAATGCTTTCACAAAAAGCATCGACACTATCAACCAGCTTTTCAGCATGAAGGCGTGGAAGAAGAGTATCGATCAGGAAAGTAATATAATCTTCTGGCCGCCCGGCATATTCCGGTGGCACGGCATGGGCGCCCAGGAATGTTGTATGTACGCGTATGGATAGAATTCTGCCCAACTGACGGGCAACCCGCAACTGTTTCAGTTCATCTTCCAGCGTCAGGCCGTAACCGGATTTGATTTCTATGGAAGTTGTGCCGGCCTGAATCATTTTCCTGACCCTGTGGGCGGAAATTTCCAGTAGCGCGTTTTCACTTGCCTCACGGGTGGCACGGACCGTCGACAGTATCCCCCCGCCCTTTCGCGCAATTTCCGCGTAGGATACGCCATGAAGGCGTTCGGCAAATTCATGGCTGCGATCGCCAGCAAACACAACATGCGTATGCGCATCCACCAGCCCCGGCGTCAGCCATCCACCGTGACCATGCTCGATCCGGTTGGCCAGTGCCTCCGGAGTATCAGGCAGGTCGGCCTGACGCCCCACCCAGCAGATCGTGCCGTTCTGGATACCGATTGCGCCGTTACGGATACATCCATATCCATCCTGCGCTGACATGATCCGGTCATCGCTGGTAGCAAGATGGACATCGAGCCAGAGACTATCCCACATGTTTCTTTCCCGTATTGTTTTAATACCCCTGATATATGTATATACATCATAGTCAATCCCATTATGATGGTCGTGCGGCGCGGGCAGGCACTTTCCGCCATCCCGCCGATGGCGCAGTTTGGAATCCGGTGATGACAGAATTGTTTGCAAAACAGGCGCTTCTCCCGCAGGGGTGGTGCCACAATGTAAGAATTATTTTGGGGGAAGATGGTCGGTTTGCTTCCGTCTCGCCTGCAACCCGTTCACACAGAAACGAAAATTGTCACGACATCATCGTTCCTGCGCAGATCAGTCTTCATTCGCACGCATTCCAGAGGGCCATGGCCGGACTGACGGAAGAACGAAAAAATCCTGATGACACGTTCTGGACATGGCGTACGCTCATGTATCAGCTCGCCCACCACATCACACCCGAACAGTTGCAGGATGTTGCGTCTTTCCTGTATATGCAAATGCTGCAGTCCGGTTACACGCAGGTGGCGGAATTCCATTACCTGCATAATGAAACAGATGGGCGCCCTTATGCTGACCCAGCCGAAATGTCCGGTCGCCTCGCCGCCTCTGCGGTTGATGCGGGCATCGGCATTACGCTTCTTCCCACATTATACGCACAGGCAGGTTTCAACGGCCTGCCGCTGCGCGATGCCCAGAAGCGTTTCGCCACAACCCCGGACAGGATTGCGCGCATTGCAGATGATGTCCGCACGAAATGGGCTGGATCGGATCTGGTAAAAGTGGGCGTCGGCCTGCACTCCCTACGTGCGGTTGATATAGCGGACGCCACAGAATTACTGGACATATCCGACAGGCTGGCCCCCATACACATTCACATTGCCGAGCAGCAGCGGGAAGTCGATGAATGCCTGGACGTTACCGGCATGCGTCCTGTCGATTACTTATCCGACCGGATCGGGATAGATGCGCGCTGGTGCCTTGTCCATGCAACCCATCTGTCCGAACGGGAGGTCACGACCATAGCGCGTTCAGGTGCGGTCGCAGGCCTGTGCCCCATTACCGAGGCTAATCTGGGTGACGGTATCTTCCCCTTTGAGGACTATATTGACCAGGATGGTCGCTTTGGCGTCGGGACTGACAGCAATGTCCTTATCAGCCCGTGGGAGGAGTTGCGGGTACTGGAATATGGCCTGCGCCTGACACGGCAGAAACGTTGCGTGGGCCGTCCCACCAGCACAAAAGGGCCAATTGGTACGTGGCTTTATGAACAAAGCCTGCGCGGTGGCGCACAGGCCTGTGGCCTGTCCAGTTGGGGCATTACCCCGGGCGCCCGTGCGGATCTGTGTGTACTGGACAGTAATGCGTTATCCCTGCCCCACCTGCAGGGCGATAACGTGATCAATTCCGCCATTTTTGCCGCATCGCGCCCCCCCGTCAGGCATGTCATGTGTGCAGGGAAATGGCAGATCGTGGATGGGCATCATGCCGATGAAGCGCGGATCACGACCGCGTTTCATAAGGCAGTCCGCACCCTTGTGAATTCCTGACAGTATTTTTTACCGGATTGAATCATGACTGATACTTTCTCCTTCGTCCCCGGTGATCTTCCCGTATTGATCACCCTTCCCCATGCTGGTGAACAATTGGCACCGGGCATGGCGGAACGTATGACGCCACGCGGCCGGCAGTTGCCGGACACGGACTGGTATATGGAACGGCTTTACGGCTTTGCCCGAGATAAGAATATTGGCGTCATACGGGCCAACCATTCCCGTTATGTGGTTGACCTCAACCGTGGCAGTGATGACGCTGCTCTCTACGCGGGACGGCCCAGCACGGGCCTTGTGCCCCTGCTGGGTTTTGATGGACAGCCAATCTATCATGAAGGCAGCGAGCCCGATGACACGGAAATGGCGCGTCGGACAGAAACCTACTGGAAACCCTATCATGACGCAGTAGCGCAGGAACTCGCGCGCCTTCGGGAAAAATGGGGCTGGGCTATATTATGGGATGGACATTCCATCTGCTCCGAGGTGCCACGCCTGTTTGAGGGTCGACTGCCTGACCTTAATTTTGGCACGAACAGCGGCGTTGCCTGTGACCCCTCCCTGCTTCAGGCGGTTGTGGAGCGGGCGGAAACATTGACCGCCTATTCCCATGTCGTCGATGGCCGTTTCAAAGGGGGCTTCACCACGCGGCATTATGGCCGCCCGGCGGAAAACATTCATGCCATTCAGCTAGAAATTGCCCAGTCAACCTATCTTGCGTCGGAGCAGGCACCGTGGCCCGCTGATCCGGATGCCGCAGCACGACTGTCTGGTGCGCTTGAGCATCTCATGGACGCCGCCCTTGCCTGGCGTCCGGCACGATAGGCAGGTTTTATTTAGGGATGATGCGATATAGCAGGGCATCATCCCCGCCATCCGGTATCAGGGCAAGGCGGGTCCGGGAATTGCAAACCATGAATTCACCCGGCAGGCATATACCCTTTACCCCGGATGGGCACTGAAATTCCCATCTGCCACGCGCAACGATAAATGCCAGGATGTCACACGGTGGATGTGTCCGATCCACAGGCTCCAGACTGTATGCACTGCCGGACACATGCATCAGGTTCACCACCTGTACGGGGCCGTCCGCAAGGGTGGCGGATACCTGCGATTCTCCTGAAAACGTAAAAACTTCTCCCGGCCTGCCCAGATGTACCTTACTGCCATCCGAGGCGCGCAGGACCAGCCCATTCCCCTGCACAAGGGCTATATGCCTTGTCATGCCGGAAAAAAGCGAAAAATCCCCCTCACGATCAATTTCAGCAATACTCAGCCGCCAGACGGCGTTGCGGAGCAGAACACGGGTGATCCCACGCCCATTTTTCCATGGCTGGGGAATAAGCCCGGCAATGGATGCCACCCTGTTCTCCGCAGGGAAGAGATTGCCATTTTCTTCATCTGGTTTCATAAGGCTGTGGAATCCTGTTTATGTGTTTGCGTTATATGTAAGTACAATAATCTACAAGCATGATTGATGACCAGCCGACCGGAACCATCCGGGATCATATCGACACTCAAGAGAAGCAAAGGTAGGGGAGACGTGCAGCAGACCATGGACAAGGCGAAAACGGTCGCGCGTTATGAACAGGTGAAAGCCTTCATAATCGAGCGGATTGACTGTGGAGAATGGGAGGTTGGCCACCGGCTCCCCTCCGAACACGAACTGGTTGAAAAACTGGGCGTGTCACGCATGACCATCCATCGGGCGCTGCGTGAACTTACCGCAGACGGGATCGTCCGCCGTGCCCAAGGTGTGGGAACTTTCGTCGCCCAACCCGCCAAGCATGTTGAACTGCTCGAAATCCGCGATATTGTTGATGATATCGTGGCAAGCGGCCATCAGCACAGGGCGGAAGTCATTGCGGCTGAAACCATCCGTGCCGATAGCGACCTTGCAATTGCATTCGAGCAGAGGGCAAGCACGCGACTGTTCCGTACCCTGATCGTACATTACGAGGATGACCTGCCCCTGCAACTGGAGGAACGTTTTGTTTCACCCCAGTTTGCGCCTGATTATCTGGAACAGGATTTTACCACAACGAATCCGCACAGGCATCTGTATGGAATAGCTGGGCCTGAGGAAATCGAGCATGTGGTCTTTGCCGTAACGCCGCCGCCTGACATCTGCTCCCTGCTTCAGCTCAAGAAACCGGAGGCCTGCCTGCAACTGGTCCGGCGGACATGGGTGGAAGGTCGCGTAGTCATGAAAGGTATTTTTACCTATTCCGGCAATCGGTACAGTTTTGGCGGCCGTTACCGGGCCTGACCGGTCAATGATAACGATATGAAAGTGCCCCCGCATGCCTGAAATCGTGCTGGACCGGCCACTGACGCCGGGACAGGTTTGTGATGTTGCGCGCCGGAAATACCCTCTGCGCCTTTCTGAGGCCGCGCGGGCAAGGCTAAAGAAAGCCAACCAACGCCTGCGCATACTGGTGAATGGGGAGGCGGCGGCATATGGCCTGAATACGGGTGTTGGCGGCCTGTCCGATACCCGCATTACGCCCGAGAAACAGTCCGTCCTATCCCGCAAGATCCTGTTCAGCCACGCAACGGGTGTGGGCCAGCCATTAAGCAGCGAGCAGACACGCGCCATCATGGCCTGTGCAGTGAATCAGTACTGTCTTGGGTATTCCGGCCTGAGGGAAGAAATCGTTGACCGTCTGGTAGCTCTCCTGAAACATGACTGTCTGCCGATCGTGCCGCGTGACGGGTCAGTCGGGTACCTAACCCATATGGCGCATATTGCCCTTGCGCTGACAGGATATGGCGAACTCCAGTGCGGGAATAATATCCGCAGGCCTGCGGCACTGGTGCTACAGGATCTGGGGTTTGCTCCCCTTATCCTTGAAGCCAAGGAAGGGTTGTGCCTAGTCAACGGCCTGTCCTGTGTCACTGGCATTGCCTGCCTTGTCATGGAAGATGCTTGGGTCTGCCTTGACTGGGCCAACCGGATCGCCACTGCGTGTTTTGATATTCTGGGTGGTCAGCAGACGGCTTTTGATCCCCGATCCGCAGCCCTTCGGATGATGCCCGGTCATCGGGACATTTCCCACTATATGAACGAAAACCTTGCCGGCTCCATCCACATCGCCAGGGCTGCGGGACAGCGCACACAGGATGCTTTGAGCCTGCGCGCCATTCCCCATATCCATGGTTCCATCCACGACGCCCTGCGCAATATAATGGAAACCGTCACGCAGGAACTGGAAAGCCTGTCGGATAATCCCGCGATCATGGAAGATGAAAGCGGCATAGGCGCATTTTCACAGGCACATGCCGTGGGGGCGAGCATGGCCCGCGTCATGGATGAGGCCGCGATTGCATTGGCCAGTCTGGGCGCTATTTCCGAACGTCGTCTTGATCGTATGGTCAATCCGCTGACCAGTCCGTTCGCGCCGTTCCTGTCCAGTGATTCCGGCACCGGCAGCGGCTTTATGATCGCCCAGTACACGGCATCATCCCTGACCGGCGCAAACCGCCGCCTTGGCGCGCCAGCCTGTCTGGATGGCGGGATTACGTCAGGATTGCAGGAAGATATTCTTGTGCACGCAACGCCTGCCGCCCTTAAGGCTGCTGACGTTGTACGGAACACGCGCACCATTCTGGGTATCGAATTGCTGGCGCTGTGTCAGGCTATGGATCTGGCCGGGCTGGTCGATGAGGTCTCACCTTCGACACGCGCCCTCTATACTGCCGTCAGGGAACAGGTGCCGTTTTATGAGGAAGACCATCCCCTCTCCGACGATATGATGCATATCTCGGGCTGGATGAAAACACAGCCCCCCGGTTAAACGGGGGTTGCCTGCACGATCTTGCTCCGCACCATATCTTCGTGCTGGTGCTGGCGAATTTCACGGAACAGGATGGGTAGCCCGATCGGCATGCTGATAACGCAGGCAATAAAACCGGCAACGCCCAAAGTGGTAAAGGATGCATGATCAACGATCAGCCCGCCAATGGGCGCACCCAGTGCGTAGCCCATACGGTCCATGCCGCCACAGAAGGTGCCTACCCGCCCGGTGTGATCCAGCGTTGCGGCACTGCCCAGCAGCCAGGCGTAGGATAGCATGGAACAGTTCCAGTAAATGACCACGCCGGTTGTATAGACCCATGCATTCCCGGCCGAACAGGCCAGAAGCCCCCCTACGCCTACCCCAAGGAGGGTCAGCGTAAGAAAGACATCCCTACGTAATCTGTCCGCAAGACCACCGAATAGAAAGCTGACCCCAACACTGGAGAGGATGCAAAGGGTGGAGAGAAGGACAATATAATTAGCCGACAGGTTCAGGGAGCGTCCTACCGTTTCAGCAAAGGACCAGATAATGCTGGAACCAAGGGATGACCCGACCCATATGCACAGTAACGCAATCGCCCCGGGCGTGAACGATACCGTGCCGCCACGCCTGCTGGGCGGCGGCGCCATGGGGACATGCCGCAGCGTAAGCATGCAGGGGGCAAGGCAGATGACAATCCCGGCCAGCCCCACGAAGACCCCAAGCGCACCAAATACCTGCGTTGCATAGGGAATGGCATCAATGACGGCAACCAGAACAAGTTGCCCGCCCCCGTTGGCAATGGCGTATATCCGGTCAGGATTGTCGCTGGCTGCGGCCGCACAGACAAAGGACCGGCCCAGAAGGGCCTCCGCCAGACCAAAAACAATGGCGCAAGCCCAGAGCCAGATGAACGATGTCGCACCACTTGCGATCAGCAGTGAGGACATGACGGCAAGTGCGGCCCCCAGGAAGGCAGTGACGATAACGGGCAGGCGCAGATGCACTCTGGACAGGACGATCATGAAAACCGCAAAGGACATGATCTCGAAAAAGCCAAACAGGCTTGCCCGGCTGGCAGACTGATGCAGACCGGTCATCAGCGCATCGATCTGGAATGGCATGACGGATGAGCCGAGATATGCAAATCCCGAACAGACACTCAGCCCAAGCGAAAGCAAAAGAAGTTTCCGATCAGACGAACGGCGGCCGGTGCGTGTCCCTGTCATAATCATCAATGCCTTGTCGTACCTGATAAAAGAAGGCGCGCTTCCACTACAAAAGCGCGCCTGATAGACTACTTGACCGTCGTAATCATGGGCAGATTAAGCCCTTTTTCATGAGCACAGTCGACGGCAATCTCATACCCAGCATCGGCATGGCGCATGACGCCAGTTGCCGGGTCATTCCACAGAACCCGGCCCAGCCGCTCGGCCGCATCCGCTGTTCCATCGGCAACAATCACCATGCCGGAATGCTGGG
This sequence comes from Komagataeibacter melaceti, assembly GCF_003403295.1. GTDB lineage: Bacteria > Pseudomonadota > Alphaproteobacteria > Acetobacterales > Acetobacteraceae > Komagataeibacter > Komagataeibacter melaceti. The sequence goes on from NZ_QUWV01000004.1 coordinate 57,084, forward strand.
AGAAGCCCATACCCACGCCCCCGCCATGATGCAATGATACCCATGTCGCGCCTGATGCGGTGTTGAGCAGCGCGTTCAGCAGCGGCCAGTCGGACACGGCGTCCGATCCGTCACGCATTGCCTCGGTTTCACGATTGGGGCTGGCCACCGACCCACTATCGAGATGGTCGCGACCAATAACGATAGGCGCCTTCAGTTCGCCTTTTGCCATCATTTCATTGAAGGCAAGGCCCAGGCGGTGGCGATCCCCCAGACCTACCCAGCAGATACGCGACGGCAGGCCCTGAAACTGGATCTTTTCCCGCGCCATATCCAGCCAGTTGTGAAGGTGCCTGTCATCGGGCAATAGTTCCTTGACCTTCGCATCCGTCTTGTAAATGTCTTCCGGATCACCAGACAGCGCGGCCCAGCGGAACGGCCCGACACCACGGCAGAACAGCGGCCGGATATAGGCAGGGACAAAGCCGGGGAAGGCAAAGGCATCTTCCAGCCCTTCTTCCAGTGCCATCTGCCGGATGTTGTTCCCGTAATCGAAGGTGGGAATACCCATACGGTGGAACGCCACCATCGCCGCGACCTGCGCCTTCATGGATTCCTTGGCCGCCTTTTCAACGGATGCCGGATCGGTAACGCGCAGTTTTTCAGCCTTTTCCAGCGACCAGCCTGCAGGCAGATACCCATTCAGCGGGTCATGCGCCGATGTCTGGTCGGTAACTGCATCGGGGCGGATGCCGCGACGGACCAGTTCAGGAAACACTTCAGCGGCGTTACCCAGCAGGCCTACGGATACGGCCTCACCTTTAGCGCAGGCATCATGGATGATTTCCAGCGCCTCATCCAGACTGTCCACCTTACGGTCCAGATAGCCGGTTTCCAGACGCTTCTGTATGCGTGAAGGCTCACATTCCACGGCCAGCATGGAGGCCCCGGCCATGACAGCGGCCAGAGGCTGTGCGCCACTCATGCCGCCCAGCCCACCGGTCAGTATCCACCTGCCCTTCAGGTCGCCGCCGTAATACTGGCGCCCCATTTCGACAAATGTTTCGTAGGTCCCCTGTACAATGCCCTGACTGCCGATATAGATCCACGAGCCAGCCGTCATCTGGCCGTACATCATAAGTCCGGCACGATCGAGTTCGTTGAATTTTTCCCAGTTGGCCCAATGCGGGACAAGGTTTGAATTGGCGATCAGCACACGTGGCGCATTGGCATGCGTGCGGAATACCCCCACCGGCTTGCCTGACTGTACTATCAGGGTTTCCTCATTCCCCAGATCCTTAAGACATTCGACAATACGGTCATAGCAGGCCCAGTTGCGTGCTGCCCGTCCAATACCTCCATAGACCACCAGTTCAGACGGTTTTTCCGCGACTTCGGGATCGAGGTTATTCATCAGCATGCGCATGGCTGCTTCTGTCTGCCATGACCTGGCGGTAATTTTAGCACCACGGGCGGCGCGGATGACGCGATCATTTGCCAGACGAGAATTGGAAGTAAAGATTGACTGGTTCATGTATATGATCTCCCGTTAAGGTATATAAGGAGGTTAAAACCCTGCCGCGATTGTCATGGCGGTAGTAAAGCGGGGCGCAATGTAATATTCCGGCGCACTACCTGCGATTGCGGTCCCATGTACCCCCACTGCATTGTTCGCATTCAGTGCAGGGGAAGCGATGCCTGACAATACTTTCTCATCAGTCAGGTTGATGAAGGCGACACGGATTTCAGGGTGTTTGACAAAGCCCACGCTGGGAAGACGATAGCCCAGCGAAAGATTGAAGGTTTTATATGCGGGCATTTTCTCATCATCCATAAAGGTGGAGTACTGAGAGCCGGTGTATTTGAATGAGAAACTTCCGAAGATGTTCTTGTAGTCATAGACAAGACCTACCGCCCCCTGGAAAGAGGGACTGCGGACAGCCGTTTTTCCAGCAGTTCGAAGGTAGTCATTCCCTACCTGAATATTGTTATCAATCGTGGCATGCAGGTATTCGACGGATACATATGGCGAGAAACCATGGAATGGCATCAGGCCAGCTTCAAAATCCACCCCTCGGGATGTCTGCCCACCACCATTTATTGTCGAATAGACAGCAACGTTATTGACGTAACGGAGGCTAGAAACCTGTCGGTTTGTGAAGTTGTAGTTAAACAGGGCAAGGCTGGCATGAACATATTTGTCCTGATACCGGTAACCAAGCTCTTCAGAGATTGAGTATTCCGGCTTGATGGCGGAATTGCCCTGTGTAGCAACGGCGCCGCCGGAATATGAATTATAGAGCGTATCATCAATGGGCATCAGGGTATTGGTCGTGCCATTAACAAATATCTGATGATGGTTGTTGATTTTGTAAGTAATGGACACGCGCGGCAATGGCTCAAAGTTATTTGCCGTAACGTGATACTGTGGGCCAGGCAGGCTATTGGTACCATCCCGGCTCATCATCAATGTTTTCAGGCCACCAATAATTTTGAGACGGTTATGAAGCAGGGAAATTTCATCCTGCAGGTAAAGGGCATTGGTCTGTGAAATCGTCTGCTCTTTTTCCGCGTAATAGGGCTGCCCATTGGCCATGGTAACATCATGCGTGCTCCATGCGGAGCCTGCATCCCCCCCTGCCCCAACGGATGAAAATGGCATGGAAAGACTATCGACGCTGTACTGGTACCAATACCCGAACGTTACTTTCTGAACACCAAACTTTCTGGTCAGGGAAGCATTGACCCCGCCTACGGACTGCAACCCGACATAATCGCTACGTACGCTGCCGCCCGAAGCCGCGTAATCGGGAATGTTCAGGGAAACCGGTTGGGTTCCGTAATAATTCCCATCCGTTGATAACGAGGAAGATGCAGGCGAGTTCTGCATGGCATAAAGGAAATAAGGGGTTACATTCAGCTTTATTTTTTCAGGCAATGTAAACTCAGATGGCATGCTGAGCATGATCTGCTCCCATTTCCACCGGTTCTGGGTCCAGTAATCGGAACTACCCGGACTGAATGTTCCCGACCATGCATAACTTCGCCCGGATGCCTGCCAGTCCGCCATTGTTGGGTTGGGGTTATACATATAGTCCATATCAATGTAGGACCCCATCAGGCGGATCGTATCGCCGTTATTGAATTCCTTCTTGAAGCCGAAATCAACATGGCGGCGCGTCTGTCGGCCTGGCCCCAGGGAGTTTTTTGCCGTGCCGTTGGAAAAAGAAACATAAGCAGACAGCCCGGTATGGCCGATTTCACCAGTATCGAACCGGCCATAAAACCGTTCCAGATTCAGGGTGCCGTAGCTGTAGTCGATCAGGCCACCCATCTTTTTGCTCGGGTCCCGCATCGTTGTGGTAACCTGACCACCCGATGCATTGACCACTGGCGCTGCAATTGTGGATGAGCCCTGCGTCAGGCTGACGGAGTCAATATCCTCCCCGTCGGCCCAGAACGAGGGATATCCGTTATAGGTCTCGATATCATTGACTGGCATCCCTTCCCATACCTGACCAACTTCGTTGCCACCCAACCCACGCACACTCAACTGGGTATTGGCAGCGAAACCATATGGATCGCTCTGGGAAAGGTTAGCGCCGGGAGAAAGGGAAACCGCCTGATAGGCTGTCGTCGTGGAGGCCTGTTTGTTAATATATTCAGACGTAACGGTGCTGCGCATGTCGCCGCCCGTCTGAAGGGCCATCAGGCCACCACCCGCAATGCGTCGGACCCTGCCGTAAGCCCCGTTCTCGCCCTTGGCATGAACGTGTATCACCTCCGGCTTGGATGACGGCGTGCCACGTGTTGCAGCGGCTTTTCCATCATGCGCCGCCGTATTGACATGTGCATGAGTAGGTGATGCGGCGCTGGCCAGCGAGGTCGAGGCAAGAAAAGTAGCGGTGGAGAAGGCTAGACAGGCATGAGAACGTTTGATGGTCAGCATAGCATCTTCTCAAAAATCTGTTCATATCGATTTCACAATGACAGATCAGGTTGCATATGCAACCTATTTTTTTTGCTTACATGTGAGAAAATATGCAGATTTTCACAAATTATATATAATTTATCTTTTTATATCAGTTTATTATGTTAATTTATATGTACTGACATTTAGGTAAGAAAACGCGGAATCGGTAGGAATGATGTTATCTGGATAAGAACCCTACAAAACTCACTGCCGCAATATGACCAGCGATATGTTAAGGCGCTATATAAATATATTAAATTCCATTTAATATCATAGTATTACGCCAAATTTCTTGCGCGGTCGTTCCTGCACTTTGCGAACATCACTAACAAATAAGACGGATGGAGCTGAATTTTGCCAAGTTGTATATACATTATGGTATTGCAGCAAAACCCATGATGCACTGCGATTAAATAGCCCTTAGAGGGTGTTATGTACTTTCGTGCGTGATTGGTTCAGTAATGCTGGATGACGCAAGTTCGGAAGCCGTACCTCTCTGACGTATCAGACGAAGAATGGTCGTTGGTTGTCCCGTATCTGGTTCTGATACGAGAGGACGCGGAACAGCGGCGGCATGATCTGCGCGAACTGTTCAACAGGTTGCGCTACGTGATCCACTACGGGATTGCTTGGCGCGCCATGCCGAACGATCTGCCGCCTTGGTCGGCGGTCTATCGGCAATCCCGTCGCTGGATGGAGGCAGGCTGTTGATTTTCACTGAGAACTGACCCGAGTAGGGCGGAAATTTTCATCGAGATTTGACCCATGCCTTCACACTCCCCGGCAGCATCTGCTGGGGGTTTGAGGAGTGATTGACATGGAGCTTCTGAGTGTGATCCGTCGGTGGCACTGCCGGGATCATCTTCCGATCCGCGAGATCGAACGCCGGACGGGACTGTCACGCAATACGATCCGGAAATATCTCCGGGCACAGAATATTGAACCGCGGTTCCAGTTACCCGAACGTCCCAGCCAACTGGACCCGTTTGCTGACAGGCTGAGGGGATGGCTGGTCCTGGAAGCCGCCCGCCCCCGCAAGAACCGGCGCACGGCGCGACGAGTGCATGAAGACCTTGTGGCACTGGGTTATGATGGATCCTACGGACGGGTGGCCGCTTTCATCCGGCAATGGAAACACGAACAGCACCAGGCACGCCAGACAACGGGTCGGGGTGTTTTCGTGCCCCTGAGCTTCC
>NZ_QUWV01000047.1 GCF_003403295.1 Komagataeibacter melaceti
CAGTACCGTACGGATGGAACGGTCATCATCCGCAACAAGAATGGTCGGCAGCGACATACGCTATAAATCTCTCAGATCAAAAAGGGACACGTCACGGCGCGCCCCGCTCTTCAGTCACAACAGGCAGGTGGAGCAGCACTTCGGTACAGCCGGGCTGGCTTTCCACCTCGATCACGCCGCCGTGGTCTCCCACGATCTTGCCCGCCAGCGCCAGCCCCAGCCCGCTGCCGGTGGGTTTGGTCGTCAGGAAGGGTTCGAACAGGTGCGGGCGGATGTTTTCCGCAATGCCCGGCCCGTTATCACGCACCGACACCAGCAGCGGCAACTGCACGCGCTGCCCGCCGCCGGTGGAGACCCATATGCCGGGGCGGTAGCCGGTTGTCAGCGTAATTTCGGGCGGGGCCGCGCCATCCGCATGGCCGTGCAGGGCTTCGGCCGCGTTCTTTACAAGGTTGAGCAGCACCTGCACCAGCTGGTCACGATTGCCCCAGACCGGTGGCAGGGAGGGATCATAGACTTCCTGAAAGCGGATGTCGGCGGCAAACCCCTGCTGCGCGAGCATGCGCACATGCTCCAGCACCCGGTGGATGTTGACCGGCCTGCGCTCGATGGGCCGGTCACTGAACATGTCCATCCGGTCCACGAGGTCACGGATACGGTTGACCTCGTCCTGAATCAGCACGGCCAGTTCACGGTCGGACTCGCCCACCGATGTTTCCAGAAGCTGCGCCGCCCCGCGAATGCCCGAGAGCGGGTTCTTGACCTCATGCGCCAGAATGGCCGCCATGCCCGCGACACTCCGCGCGGCCGAGCGGAAGGTCAGTTGCCGGTCCAACACCCGTACGGCCGAAAAGTCATGGAAAGTCAGGACAACCGCGCCCGGCTCCTCCGTCACGGGCGCGCCCTGCACGGTCACACCGGTGCGGTACAGGCGGGGGCTTTCCAGCGTGACCTCATGCTCGACCACGGTGTGATCCTGCGCGCGCACCTGTTCCATGAGCAGGAACAGCGGGTTGTCCTGCGGCAGAATGTCGGTCAGACGCATCTGCGCCAGATGCCCGCGCGACATGCCAAAAAACGGCTCCGCCGCGCTGTTCACGTACCCGATGCTGTTATCGGCCCGCACGACCATGACCGGCAGTGCCAGCGAATCGAGTATGACCCGGCCATTGCCCGTCACGTTTTCCGGCGCGCAGGGTACGTGGCCCGAAGCGGGAATGGGGCTGTCCCTCATGCCGCCTGCGCCGCGGCCTTTTCCGCCTCCACGGTTGAGGGGCGCGGCCCGCGCACCGTGCCCGCCGCGATCTGGCCGTCATAGAATTCATGGATCATGGCGATGGCGTCATCCACCGTATCGACCCGGTTGACCGCAGCACGGAAGCTGGCCGAACCCGGCAGCCCCGCCGAGTACCACGAGACATGCTTGCGGGCGAGGCGGAGGCCCGGATGCGCGCCAAAATGGTCGATCATCATGCCGTAATGTTCCAGCACGATGGCCTTTTCCGCCACAAGGTCCGGCTCGGGCACATCCGCGCCATGCACGAGCGCCTGCGCCACCTGCGCCAGGAACCACGGGCGGCCATAGCAGCCCCGCCCTATCATGACCCCTTGCGCGCCTGAACGCTCCAGCGCCACGCGCGCATCCGCCACCGTCAGGATATCACCATTGACGATGACGGGCAGAGACACCGCATCGACCACCTTGCGTACGAAATGCCAGTCCGCCGTGCCGTTGTAGAACTGCTGGCGGGTGCGGCCATGCACCGTCACCATCCGTATGCCCGATTCCTGTGCAATGCGGGCAAGGTTGGGGGCGTTGAGGCTGTTATGGTCCCAGCCCATGCGCATCTTGAGCGTGACCGGCACGTCAACGGCGCGGACCACCCCCTCCAGCAGGCGGGCGGCCTGTACCTCGTCACGCATCAGGGCGGAACCGGCAAGCTGGCCCACCGCCACCTTCTTGACCGGGCAGCCGAAATTGATGTCGATGATGTCCGCCCCACGGTCCACCGCGATCCGGGCGGCCTGCCCCATGGCATCGGGGTCACAGCCGGCAAGCTGGACGGAATTGGGGCCGTCATCGGCCACTTCGGCCATGCGCAGGGTGTTCTCGTTTTCACGCACCATGGCCCACGACGCGATCATTTCCGACACGACCAGCCCCGCGCCCAGCCTGCGCGCCAGCCTGCGGAACGGCAGGTCGGTCACCCCGGCCATGGGCGCCAGAATGACTGGTGCCTGCAGGATGACCCCACCCCCCAGGTCTATGGGCGACAGCAGTTGAGACGACATGAACCCCGCTTCCCCGCCAGCGGCCCGACCGCGCCCATGGCGGCCTGAAGGGCATGCCAGCTCTGATATCCGTCAATAATGCTTATGATTTAGGCAGAATACCCCCTCCCGCCGCCCCGCGCAATCAGCTTCGGTGCATTCGGGAAACATTTTCATGCCGTGATGGAAGCAGGTTGTTCCCCCGTGGTGCTTGACGCGCGGGCCACATGGCCGCATTGCTCCGCATCATGCGTGTTGCAGCCATTCTTCTCGCCGCGGGCCAGGGCAGCCGGTACAGCGCCCAGACCGCGACCCCTGTCGCCAAGCAGTATGTCACGCTCGGCGGCAGGCCCGTCATCCGCCACGCGGCGGATGCCCTTGCCTCTCATGTCGGGATGATCCAGCCCGTGGGCGACCCCGCCCTGCTGGGTGCGGCGCTGGAGGGGTTCGCCCCTGAAGGCTGCACGGTCCTGCCGGTCGTGCCCGGGGGCGATACGCGCCAGGCCAGCGTCAGCGCCGGGCTTGAGGCGCTGGACGCCCTGCCCGATGGTGAACGCCCCGACCTGGTGCTGATCCATGACGGCGCGCGCCCCTATGTGCCCGCCAGCGTGACGCAGGGCGTGATCGCGGCGCTGGCGCAGCATGCGGGCGTCATTCCCGCCGTGCCGGTGGCCGACACCATCAAGCGCGCGCGCGACGGCATCATTACCGACACCGTGCCCCGTACCGACCTGTTCCGCGCCCAGACGCCGCAGGGCTTCCGCTTCGGGGTGCTGCGCGACCTGCACCGTTCCGCCACCGCCGCCGATGCGACGGACGACGCGGCCCTGCTGGAACTGGCCGGGCACCATGTCGCCATCGTTGCCGGATCGGAAGACAATATCAAACTGACCTACAAGGAGGATCTGGTGCGCCTGGAACGCCTGATCGGCCCGACCCTGCTGCCACGCACCGGGATGGGCTATGACGTACATGCCTTTGCCGAGAACCGGCCCCTGATCCTGTGCGGCATAACCGTGCCGCACACGCGCGGCCTTGCCGGTCATTCCGATGCGGATGTAGGCATCCACGCCCTGTGCGACGCGATTTACGGCGCGCTGGCCGAAGGGGATATCGGCCGCCACTTCCCGCCCAGCCAGAACCAGTGGAAGGATGCCGACAGCGCGCGCTTCCTCATCCACGCGGGCGAACGCATCCGCCAGCGCGGCGGCATGCTGGTCAATGCCGATGTCACGCTGATCTGTGAACGCCCCAAGATCGGCCCCCATTCGGAAGCCATGCGCGCGCGTCTGGCCGAACTGCTGAAGGTGGAAATCGACCGGATCTCGGTCAAGGCCACCACCTCCGAACGGCTGGGCTTCACCGGCCGTGAGGAAGGAATCGCCTGTCAGGCCTGCGCCACCGTGCTGGTGCCCTGACCTGCAACAAAAAAGGCCCGGTCACATGACCGGGCCTTTTTTTTCATCCAGCGTATGCTCAGGCCTGACACAGGCGCTGGAAGCGGTCGGCATCCGCCACATCCGCCGCAAGCTGGCGCAGGGCCGCGAGCAGTTTTGCGTCCTCGCCCCATATCGTCATCTGTATGCGCTCGCCCACGGTGGCGATTTCCGCCGCCCGCGCGGCCGAGAGCGCGCCGGTCACGACCGCAAGCCCCAGCACGAGGCTTTTCATGGCGGGCACCATCACCCCCAGTGCCGCAAGCGTTGCGTTATCCTGCCTGCCCAGCACGTCACGCCAGCCCTCATGCACCGCCGCGGACTGCGCCAGCGGCATGATGCCGTGCGTCACCGCCATGTCGATCCCGTGGCGCGCGCGCAGCCATGCAAGCTGGGGGTCCCATTCTTCCTCCTCAGCCCTGCACAGCCGGGCGGGATGGTCGGCGCGGTAGCACAGCAGTTCCCCATCCACATACTGCATGAGGGCCGCAACCTGCGCGGCGGGCTGCGGGGCGATCCGTTCGATCATGCTGCCGGTGATGCGCGTCATGGGCAGGTCATCGGGGGTGAAGGCGCCGCCCTTTTCCCCGCCCGCGTCGGCCCATTCCGCCGCAATGGCTTCGGCCAGCGCGGCCGAGGGCACGCACAGCGCCGTGCCACCGGGCAGGCGGATGCCCCGCCCGTCCAGTTCAACACCAAACCCGCCATCAACCGGGCATACGGTGGCCCCGCCCCAGAAGCGTTTGCGGGTGCCGGGAACTTCAGCCTTTGGTACGCGTACGCCGTCCTTCATCATTTCAGAATCCCCAGCCCCTTCAGCAGGTTCGCCGCCTTTTTCACATCGGGCGCGGCCTTGGAATTCCCCATGATCCCGGCAACCCCGCCCCCAGCGGATGCATTCGTGGCCGGTGCGGCGGTGGAGGGCTGCGGGCCGGACTGCCCCTCCCGCGCGGCCTTCAGCGTCGCGGGGCACGGATCGGTTACGGTATTGCCCTTTGACCCGCCCAGCAGCAGGCCGATCGCGTAGCGCCCGTCAGCACCTGCATCCATCTTGGGCCGGGGGGAGGCCAGCGTGCCCCCCACGCGCAGCGGCACGCTGGCCCCGGTGCCGCTGATCATGACCTGCGGCAGCAGGTGCAGGTCCAGATCCTGCGTGACCATGCCCACGGTGCCGTGCCCGGTCAGTGACAGCGCATTGGTCTGCACGCCGATGGTGTCAACATTGGCGCGGCCGCCCGCCATGTCCATGTGCAGGCCGAAGCAGCGCAGGGCGATCGGCCCGGTGCCCAGCGCGCCACGCGCCGCATCCCCCAGCAGTTCACCCAGCGCGGAGCCGCTGATCGTGCCATTGACCATTGATACGCCCATATGGCCATTCAGGCTGTTGCGCAGTTCGGTGCGGGTATTGCCCTGCGCCCGCACGCTGCCGACAACCTGCAGCGCGCCCTGCACCATGTTTGCAAGGCCAGCCTTGCCCTCCACCCACGTGGCGGGCAGGACCAGCGTGCCGATCGTGCCCGAAACCGTAGGCACGTCACCCGATGCATCGACCTCAAGCTGGCCGGACAGGCTGCGCCCCGTGCCCTGCGCCTGTATGGGGTCGATCGTAAGCCGCCCGTTGCGCAGGACCACATGGGTCAGCGCGTTACGGTATTCATCCCCCTCGAATTCCATCTGCGACACGCTCAGGCGCAGGTCCACGTCCTGTTTGCGCAGCATGGAGAAGGGCAGCGGTCCCGCATCGGCCTTCGCCTCCGGGGGCGCGGTGACACCGGTGGCATCCGCCTTGGCCCCCTGCCCCATCAGGGCATCCACGTTCAGCCAGCTTGCATCAAGCGCGCCGCTGACCAGCGGCACCCCAGCATGCCCGCCATGGACCGACAGGTCCACCGCCCCGGTGAAGGAAGCCTGCGTGCTCTTAACCGCAATGTCCGATAGCTGGAAATGCGCGCCGTTATCCTCGCTCACAAGGTGCGAGGACGCCTCCAGATGGTCCAGCGCAGCACCGTTGGGCAGCGAGAGGTGCCCCGCCGTGGCCGATACGTTCACCACCGCGCGCGACCCGCCCAGCGTGCCCGCGACACGCAGCGCGCCCGGATCACCCGACAGGTCGAGCGAGAGCGGCAGCGGTTCGGCCAGATGTGACAGCGCCGCCGTCTCCACCTGCTGGAGCGAACCCAGCGTGCCTGACAGCTTCAGGCCCTGCCCCTGCCACTGGCCCTGACTGCGGATGGTGACACTGTCCTTCGGGCCCGGCGCATCAATCGACAGGCCCTGCAGCGTGAGGCCCGCGACATAGCGCCCGGCATCCACCGCGCCCGTATCCAGGTGCAGGCTGTTGAACAGTGGCGTGCTGCCTTCCTTGTCCGCCGCGCTGCCATCAACCACATTGGCCTTGAGCGAGATGCGGCGCACATCGGGCACATCCAGCCCCGGGGCCACGGCCTTGATGGCGTCAAGGCTGGTGAGGGAGCCGTCAAGCCGGATGTTGTAGCCCTTCATGTGGTCGGGATCGGCCACCGAGCCATCGAGCGTGAGCTGCCCCACGGGCTGCCCGCCCGCGCTGAAAGCCGCCTTCAGCGCCACGGGCCAGCCGGAACGCGCGGTCGATGTCAGGGCGATCGGGCCGGTCTGCCCCGCCAGCGTGAAACTGCCGCCATCGTTATGACCGGCGATGTCGATGCGCGGTTTCTCACCGCTGACATCGCTCAGCCTGATATGGTCGAGCACCACCTTGCCCCGACTGCCCGAGAGCCGGTCATCCCAGTCCAGGTCGGCATTGGTGACGCTGATGCTGCCGATCTGCACCTTCCAGTCAGATGCCGCCTGTTTTTCCGCCGTATCCGGTGCGGCGGTGGCCTGCGCGCCGGTGGGGGAAAGGCGCCAGTTGGCCTCGCCGCGCTCCGTGCGTTCAAGATGGATGACGGGATGGTTGAGTGTCAGGCCCTCTAACTGGATTTCATGGTGCAGCAGCGCCATCAGGCCCAGACGCGCATCCAGCCGGTCCGCCGTGACCATGTCACCATAGGCCCCGCCCGCCATGTCGGACAGCCCGACATCACGCACCGAAACCGAAAGCGAGGGGAAAACATGGAAATCCAGCGCCCCCATGCGCACCTGCCGGCCGGTCTGCTTCTCGATCGCGGCAATGGCCCGGCTGCGCAGCGCATCGGGGTCCAGCATGGATTTGAGCGCAAGCCCCGCCCCACCTGCCACCACGACCAGGGCCACGGCGGACCCCAGCAGTATCCGTCGCGCATTTCCGTTCTGTGCCATCTCGCTTCCTGTCCTGTACCGTTGGCCTGTCATCCCGCCCCGGCGCTACACGCGCCGGCAGGGCGCGGGCTGGGGGGTGGCGAACCCGATCTGCCTGAATGTTTCGCGCATGTGGGGCGGCAGTTCCGCCTCGACCACCAGCGTGCCCCCTGCCGGGTGCGGCAGCTCCAGCCTGCGGGCGTGCAGGTGTAGCCTGTCCACGAACCCGGCGACATGAGCTATGTCACCGCCATATTTCGGGTCGCCCAGTATGGGGTTGCCCAATGCCTCGCAATGCACGCGAAGCTGATGGGTGCGCCCGGTCAGCGGGGACAGCGCCAGCCATGACAGCTTGCGCGCCGCTGCATCCACCACCTCGTATTCCGACAGGGCATGCACCGCATCCGCATCGCCCCGCTCGGCCACCACGCTGATCGCCCCGGCCCCGGCACCCAGTTTTGTCAGCGGCTGGTCAATAATGCCCGTGGCCGGGCTGGGGCGGCCCACCACAACGGCCCAGTAGATCTTGCGCACGTCACGCCCGCGAAAGGCCGCGGCCAGCTTGGCCGCCACACCGGGCGTGCGCGCAACCAGCAGCAGGCCCGACGTATCACGGTCGATACGGTGGACAAGGCGCGGGCGCGGGTCATCGGGGCTGTCGCGCAGGCCATCAAGCAGCGCGTCGATATGGTGGGTGATGCCCGGCCCGCCCTGCACGGCAATGCCCGCGGGCTTGTTCAGCACGATCACATGATCATCGCGATAGATGACCATTTTATTAATTTCGCGCACCTGCCGTTCATCCAGCGGCTTGCTGGCCAGTGGCGGCGGGCGGTTGGCGTTGGGAATGGGCGGCACGCGCACGGCCTGCCCCGGCGCAAGCCGCGTGGCGGCGGTGGCGCGCTTGCCATCCACGCGCACCTGCCCCGTGCGGCACAGCTTCTGCAACGCCCCCTGCGTCAGGTGCGGGTAATGCCTGCGGAACCAGCGGTCCAGGCGGATATCGGCTTCGTCATCGCTGACGGTAAGGGTAACGACACTCATGACCCACGGCTTTCGCGCACTCTGTTCCAACTGTCCAGTCGTCGCGCGACTTCGCGCTCATATCCACGGTTGGTGGGCTGGTACAGTCTGGGGCGGCGCATGCCGTCGGGAAAGTAGTTCTGGCCCGATATGCCGCCCTCGGCATCATGGTCGTATTCATAGCCCTTGCCGTAGCCGATATCCTTCATGAGCGTGGTCGGCGCATTCAGGATATGGGCGGGCGGCATGAGGCTGCCGGTGGCGCGCGCCGCCCGGCGGGCCATGTTGTAGCCCTTGTACACCGCATTGGATTTGGGTGCCGTGGCCAGGTGCACCACAAGCTGGGCCAGCGCCAGTTCCCCCTCGGGCGAGCCAAGGCGCTCGAACGTCTCCCACGCGGCAACGGCCAGTTGCAGGGCCTGGGGGTCGGCCATGCCCACGTCCTCGGCGGCGAAACGGGTCAGGCGGCGGGCGATGTAGCGCGGGTCCTCGCCACCTTCCAGCATGCGGGCGAACCAGTACAGCGCCGCATCGGGGTCCGAGCCGCGCATGGACTTATGCAGCGCCGAGATCAGGTTGTAATGTTCCTCGCGGTCCTTGTCATACAGCGCCGCGCGGCGGGCGAGCAGGCTGGACAGGCCAGCGGGGTTGAGTAGTTCCGCCCGTGGCGGCAGGGCGAGGAGCTGCTCGACCATGTTCAGCAGGTAGCGCCCGTCCCCATCGGCCATGGCGCGGAGCGTGGCGCGGGCCTCGGGCGTGAGCGGCAGGGTCGTGCCGGTGGTGGTTTCCGCACGGTGCAGGAGCTGTTCCATCGCCGCGTCATCCAGCCGGTGCAGCACCAGCACCTGACAGCGTGAAAGCAGCGCGCTGTTCAGCGCAAAGGAGGGGTTTTCCGTCGTCGCCCCCACCAGCACCACGGTGCCATCTTCCACCACCGGCAGGAATCCGTCCTGCTGGGCGCGGTTGAAGCGATGGATTTCATCCACGAACAGAAGCGTGCCGCCACCCTGCGCGCTGATGCGCCGGGCATCCTCGAACGCGCGCTTGAGGTCCGCCACCCCGGAAAACACCGCCGAAAGCTGCACGAAGCGCAGCCCCGCCGCATCGGCCAGCAGGCGGGCGATGGTGGTCTTGCCCACGCCAGGGCCACCCCACAGGATCAGGCTGGCCAGCGACCCGCGCGCCAGCATCTGGCGCAGGCTGCCCTGCGGCCCGAGCAGATGGTCCTGCCCCACCACATCATCCAGCGTTGCGGGGCGCAGGCGGTCGGCCAGGGGCTGGGTGCGTGCGGCGGGCTGGGTGGCGCGGGGTGGAAAGGGGACCGGCTCATGGCCCTGTCCCGGCTGTGTCCCGGATGCCCCGAACAGGTCTCCCGGCCCTTCATCCCTGCTGTAGCGCCTGCCTGCCATATGCTCCTGCCTGTGTCATGACCCGGCTCCGTGCATGGAACCGTATCTTCAAATTGGGATGTATGCCCCTTAATACCAGCCCCGGCGGAACAATACAGGTCCCCGCGTCCCCTCCGCCATGTTCCGGACAGTATCGGAACCGGTATCAGAACTGGAAATAGATGAACGGCTCAGGCGGCCTGCCACCCGCCAGAAAGACAAGCAGCACGAAGGCCACACCCGCCGCCACCGCCATCCATGGCGCGGGCCGCAGCCGGTCCATGATGACGGATTGCGATGCCGGGCCAACCAGCGCCACGCCCATGGCCAGCAGCAGGATGAACGGGTGTGGCAGGTTCACCTTTCCCATGCCGCCCATGCCCGCCATGCCGGCAAACATGCGGCCCGCCGCCGGCAGGTCGGCAGCGCGGAACACCACCCATGTCAGCAGCACGAACAGCAGCGTCAGCCCCCGCGCGCCCCAGCGCGGCATTGCGCGGCCCGCGCGCGCCCATGCATGCGCCACCGCCAGCGCCCCGCCATGCAGCAGGCCCCAGAGCATGAAATTCCACCCCGCCCCGTGCCAGACGCCCGCAAGCCCCATGGTGGCCACCACATTGGCCGCCTGCCGCGCCGGGGGGCAGCGGTTGCCACCCAGCGGGATATAGACATAGTCGCGCAGGAAGCGTGACAGCGTCATGTGCCACCGCCGCCAGAAATCCCGCACCGACACGGCCGTATAGGGCGCGTTGAAATTGAAGGGCAGGCGGATACCCATCATCAGCGCCATGCCGATGGCCATGTCCGAATAGCCCGAGAAATCAAAATAAATCTGGAGCATGTAGGCAATGGCCGCCAGCCACGCGCTGCCCAGACCGGGCGCGTGCCCCATATGGGCGGCATCGAACACCGGCGCGCACAGCCCGCCCAGCGTGTCGGCCAGCCCCAGCTTCTTGCCCAGCCCGACCAGCAGCAGCAGGCCGCCCTGCCCCAGGTTCGCCCACATGGCGCCGTTGCGCGGGCTGGTGTCGAACTGCGGGACCAGTTCGTTATGCCGCACGATCGGCCCCGCCACGATCTGGGGGAAGAAGGTCACGAATTCCACAAAATCCGCCAGCCGGTAAACCCGCGCCTGCCCGCGCCCCAGATCAACCAGATAGGAAATTTTCTGGAACACGAAAAAGGACAGCCCCAGCGGCAGGATGACCGGCCATGGCGCATGCGCCCGCCCCGCAAGCCCCATGATGACACCGGCCAGCCAGTCCGCGTATTTGAAACCGAACAGCACCGCGAGGTTGGCCACAACCCCGAACACCAGCCACCCGCGCCGCCGCCACCGCCCCCATGCCATGGCGACCATCTGGTTGCAGCCGGTCATTGCCAGCAGGAACGGCACGAACCGCCAGTCCCACAACCCGTAAAACACCACCGATGCCGCGATCACCACCGCCTGCCGTGCGGCCCGTGACGCGGCTACGGCATAATACAGCCCCAGAACCAGCGGCAGGAACACGACAAGGAACGGCTGTGAGGCAAACAGCATCAGTCCATGCGTTCCGCCACGGCCTGCCCTGCCGCACGGCCGCTGGCCCATGCCCACTGGAAGTTGTAGCCGCCCAGCCAGCCGGTCACGTCCACGGCTTCACCCACCATGAACAGGCCCGGCACGTCCCGCGCCTCCATATCCCGTGAGGAGAGGCAGTCCGTATCCACGCCCCCGCGCGTGACCTCCGCCTTCACGTAACCTTCGGTGCCATGGGGGTTGAGCCGCCAGGCCGAAAGCTGGGCCGCCACCCCGGTCAGGACCGCATCGGGCATGGCCGCAAGCTGCCCCTCGGGCAGGGAAGCGTGCGCCAGAAGCTGCGCCAACCGCTGCGGCAGCAGCATGGACAGCATGGCCACCGCGCCCGCGCGCGGCCGGTCACGCTTGATGGCCAGCAGCCGCTGTGCCGCGTCAATGCCGGGCAGCAGGTCTATCTCCAGCGCCTGCCCCGGCTGCCAGTAGGATGACGCCTGCAGGATGGCGGGGCCGGACAGCCCCCGGTGGGTAAAGACCATGCCATCATCAAACGTGACCCGGCGCGCCTGTCGCCCCGTCCCGCTGTGGCAGGTGATCCCCACCCTGACCGACAGCCCGGCCAGCGGTTCCATCCATTCCCGGTCCTGCGCGCCGAATGTCAGCGGCACGAGTGCGGGCGCCGGGGCCACGACGCGCAGCCCGAAGCGGCGCGCAAGGTCATGCGCCAGCCCCGTGGCCCCCAGTTTGGGAATGGACAGCCCGCCCGTGGCCACGATCAGGCTGCGGGCCGTAAACACGCCCTGATCCGTCTCGACCCGGTACAGCCCCGCACTGTTACGCGCCACGTCGATGATCCGGTGCGACAGGCGCATGTCCACCTGCCCCGCCGCACATTCACGCAGGAGCATGTCCACGATGTCACGCGCAGAACGGTCACAGAACAGTTGCCCCGCCGCCTTCTCGTGCCACGGGATGCGGTGGCGCTGGACAAGGGCAAGGAAGTCAGCCGGGGTGTAGCGCGCCAGCGCCGATTTGGCGAAATGCGGGTTGCCAGACAGGAACTGCCCCGCCCCCGCGTCCATGTTGGTGAAGTTGCACCGCCCGCCGCCGGAAATGAGGATCTTGCGCCCCGCCTGCGGCGCGTGGTCCAACACCACCACACGCCTGCCCGCCTGCCCCGCGGTCGCTGCCGCCATAAGGCCCGCGGCCCCCGCGCCGAGCACGATGGCATCGGGGGTGGGGGCGCCCTCGCGTGTCACGGCCTCAGAAATCCAGGTCCGCGTAATGGGCGGGCGGGTTGATGCCCGTCACCCGGTCCTGCAACAGCGCGCGGAAGCATGGGCGGCTCTTGATCCGGGCGTACCAGTCCTTGGCGGCGGGCGCGCGCGCCCAGTCCACATCCCCGATGTAGTCAAGGCAGGACAGGTGGGCGGCAGCGGCGAAATCGGCCATGGACAGCATGTTGCCCGCCAGCCACTGCCGCGTCTCGGCCAGCCAGTCGATATACGGAAGGTGCCCGCGGATATGCGCATACCCCGCGCGCAAGGCCGCGCCATCGGGGTTGCCGCGGCGGGAGATGCGCTTCATCACCTTTTCATTGAGCAGGGGACGCGAGACCTCGCCGCCGAATTTTTCGTCAAACCACGCCACCAGCCGGCGCACCTCCACCCGTTCGGCCAGCGTGCGGCCCAGAAGCGGGGTGTCGGGATAGGCTTCCTCCAGATATTCGCAGATGACCCACGAATGGGGAATGCACAGGCCGTTTTCCTCCTGCAGCATGGGCACAGTGCCCGCCGGGTTGCGGTCCAGGTATTCCGGGCGGTTTTCCCATACGCGTTCGATCTTGAGTTCGAACGGCAGCCGCTTTTCCCCCAGCACAAGCCGGACCTTGCGGGAATAGGGCGAAAGGGGAAGGTGGTAGAGAATGCGCATGTTCCCGCTTTATTGCATTGGGCCGCCCTTCGCCAAGCCCCGATGCGCATGAAAGGAAAAGCTGCCACGTTCAGGCGGGGAAAAGGCTTCTCCCCCTCGACAGGGGCGGCACGGCGCGATAGCTGGAAACAGACACGCCCACTTACCATACAGGACAGGATCACGTTGCCAGACGAACTGCGTCCCACACCGAAAATCCGCGCACGCGGGCGGTCGTTTCTTGCCCTGGTGCTTTCCCCCGAACCCATGCTGGCGGACTGGCTGGCCGGGCTGGATGCGCAGATCGCGCGCTCCAGCACATTCTTCGCGGGCAAGCCGGTCATCCTCGACCTCTCGCTGCTCAACGCGCAGACCGAGGGGCTGGCCGATCTCTACCCTGCCCTGCGCGCGCGCGGCATCCGCATCATCGGCATCGAGGGCGGCGATACCTCATGGCCCGCCTGCGCGCAGTGGGACTGGCCCGCCGGGTTCATGGGCGGCCGGGCCTCGGGCGCGGTAGAGATACCCGAGGACAGCGCACCACCCCCGCCCGAAGCGCCGCGCGGTTCGTCCATGATCATCGAACAGCCGATCCGCTCGGGCCAGGTGATCATGAACCCCGATGGGGACATCATCATCGTCGGCTCCGTCGGTTCGGGGGCGGAAGTGACGGCCGGGGGGTCGATCCATGTGTACGGCGCGCTGCGCGGGCGGGCCATCGCGGGCATGAACGGGCAGCCCGATGCCCGCATCTTCGCCCAGTCCATGCAGGCCGAGCTGCTGGCCATTGACGGGTATTACATCACCGCCGAGGAAATAGACCCGCGCTACGTGCAGCAGCCGGCGCAGATTGTTCTCAGTAATGACACACTTGTCGTGCAGCCGCTGGTGCCGCCCGCCTTCGCGGGCCGCAAAAGCTGAGCCTGCCGTGCTGAATTCCCATTGCGCCCTGCGCGCGCCAACCCATACAACTGTATCCATCAGGTCATGAACAAGAAAACACCCTCAAAAAGCGGACAAGGAACTACCCCAATGGCAAAAGTGCTGGTTGTCACATCCGGCAAGGGCGGCGTCGGAAAGACGACGTCAACCGCGGCGCTGGGCGCGGCACTGGCACAGACCGGGCAGAACGTGGTTGTGGTCGATTTTGATGTCGGGCTGCGCAACCTCGACCTTGTCATGGGGGCCGAGCGGCGCGTCGTGTTCGACCTGATCAACGTGATCCAGGGCGACGCCAAGCTCTCGCAGGCGCTGATCCGGGACAAGCGGATCGAGACGCTCTCCATCCTTCCCGCATCCCAGACCCGCGACAAGGACGCGCTCACCGCCGAGGGCGTGGCCCGCGTCATGCAGGAACTGCGCGAGAAATTCGACTGGGTGATCTGTGACAGCCCCGCCGGGATTGAACGTGGCGCGCAGCTTGCCATGTACCATGCCGATTACGCCATTGTGGTGACCAACCCGGAAGTCTCGTCCGTGCGTGACAGTGACCGGATCATCGGCATGCTCGACAGCACGACCGAAAAGGCCAAGGGCGGCGGCAAGGTGGAAAAGCACCTGCTGCTGACCCGCTACGACCCCGCGCGCGCCGCCCGTGGCGAGATGCTGCGCATCGAGGACGTGCTTGAAATCCTGTCCATCCCGCTGCTGGGCATCATCCCCGAAAGCGAGGAGGTGCTGCGTGCCTCCAACCTTGGCGCGCCCGTGACCCTGAGCAGCCCCGACAGCCCGCCCGCCCGCGCCTATGCCGAGGCCGCGCGCAGGCTTGAGGGCGAAAAGCTGGAAGTAACCGTGCCGACCGAGCGCAAGGGCCTGTTCGCACGGCTGTTCAAGGGGAGAAACTGATGAGCCTGTTCAGCTCCTTTTTCGGCCGAGGCAACAAGACTTCCGCCCCTGTCGCGCGCGACAGGCTCCAGATCCTGCTGGCCCATGAACGCACAGGCGAAGCCTCGGAATCCGACCTGCTGTCCAAGCTGCATGCCGAGATTCTGGAAGTGATCAAGAAGCACATCCCCGTTGACCAGGACAAGGTGCAGGTCAAGCTGGACCGGGGCAACTCGGTCTCGATGCTTGAAATCGACATCGAGGTCCCGCAGCTCAAGTCATCCCGGCGCTCCTGAGCGCAGCAGGCGGGCCAGCCGTATGTTCAGGCTGGCCCGCTCCCGCCGCGCGCCCGGCGCGGGCTTTCAGGTCAGGCGGGGTTCGATCCAGCGGCGCGCATGCTCGAAATCGCGCGCCACGGCGGCCTGTGCGGCCGCCACGTCACGCTGGCGCAGGGCGGTGATCAGTTCCTCATGCGGGTGCAGGCGCCCCTCATGCTCCAGATGGCGCATGGGGCGCGAGAGCGCGTAGATCGGGCCGATACGCATCCACAGGTTGCGCAGGATGGTGGCCGTAAGCGGCAGTTCGGCCAGTGTGGCGACAGTGGTGTGGAAATCCGCATTGAAGGCGGCCATGCCCCCGTCATCATGCGCGCGCGCGGCGTCCATGAACTGGTTCTGCAAAATGACCAGCGCCTCGATCCCATGCTCGGACGCACGCTGGGCGGCGGCGGCGGCAAGGCGCATCTCCAGGTCCGAACGCAGGTCATGGATCTCGGCAAAGCTGCGCTGGGTCATGGCGGGGACCACGGCGGTATTGCGGTCATTCAGTTCAAGCGCATGTTCCGACACCAGGCGCAGCAGCGCCTCACGCACCGGGGTTGGGCTCAGCCCCAGCTCGGCCGCCAGCGGCCGCAGGACCAGACGTTCACCCGAACGGTAACGGCTGCGGATCAGCCCGCGGCGCACATGGTCATAGGCTTCCTCGCTCAATGCGCGACGCGGGAGCTTTTCAGACTGGCCTGCGGTGAATGATACCATACCGTTTAGTCATCCTTAAAGCTGATAGGTCTTATTAATACGGATCAATAATGATCTGGCCGTGAATGGCAACGCCTGAAAAAGGGAAAACCCCGTTTTTTTTGTTAAAGTTCCGCCATTCATGGGCATTTTATCAGCCCGGCCCGTCTTCCGGCGGGGAACCCCTTCCCCTTTGCCGCCGTTATCCCCGCAACGGACCACATCACGGTGTGGCCTTCCCGCATGCGGGAACAGACGAGGAGACGACAATGTCCGATGTAGTCGAAAACACCTTCCTGACCGATGTGCAGACCCTGCGCGCCCGTGCAAAACAGGCGATTGAAAAGGGTGCGCTCACACCGGCCTATCAGGGAAACGTCAAGACCGCGATCGACCTGCTGCAGACCGTGGTGGCGACCGAACTTGTCTGTGTCCTGCGCTATACCATGCATTCCATCGCCGTGGCGGGCATCAACAGCGAAAGCGTGGCCAGCGAGTTCGCAACCCATGCCAAGGAAGAACGCGCCCACATGCTCTGGGCCGCCAACCGCATCGACCAGCTTGGCGGCGTGCCCGACCTCTCGCCCGAGGGGCTGGCCACCCGTTCCGCCACCGAATACGGCAACGGCGGCAACCTGATCGAGATGGTGCGCCAGAACCTGGTGGCCGAACGGCTGGTGATCGAACATTATCGTGAACTCATCCGCTACTTTGCCGACCATGACCCCACAACGCGCATCATGCTTGAAAAGATCCTGGCGGAAGAAGAAGAACACGCAACCGATATGCATGATCTGCTGGTCGCCCATGAAGGCCGCCCCTTCCTGTCCTGATCGCCAGCCGCTACGCTTTTTTCCACCCGCACCAACCCGCATCCGCCTGCCCCATCCCGCCCCTGCGGGAGCGGGGGGCATCGCCACGTACTGCGTCCGGCGCAGGCGGGAGAATTCACCCAATTACCAGACGGAGACCCCTTAATGGCCGAGCCGAAAACCTATGACCTGTTCATCGGCGGGGAATGGACCAGAGCTGACAATTCCGAACATGACACCATCCGCAATCCCGCCACGGGCGCCGTGCTGGCCAAGGTGGCGATTGCGGGCGAAAGCGATGTCGAACGCGCGCTGAACACCGCGCAGGACGCCTTTCCCGCCTGGAGCCGGCAGGTCGCGACGGACCGGGCGGATTACCTCTACCGCCTGATCGAACTGATCCGGCGTGACGAAGAAAAGCTGGCCCACATCATCACATCGGAAAACGGCAAGCCGATCCGGGAAGCGCGGATTGAAGTCAATTTCGCCATCCAGCTCATCCGCTTCGCCGCCGAGAACGTGCGCAGGCTGGAAGGCAACATCATCCCCGGCAGCCGCCCCGGTGAGAAGATCCTGATCGAAAAGATCCCCCACGGCGTCGTGGCGGGCATCTCGGCATGGAATTTCCCGCTGGCCCTGACTGCGCGCAAGCTGGGACCGGCGCTGGCGGCAGGCAATACCTTTGTCATCAAGCCGCATGAACTGACCCCGCTTTCCACCCTTGCACTGGCCGAACTGACCGTTGAGGCCGGGTTCCCCAAGGGGATCGTGAATGTCGTGACCGGCGGCGGCGCCACGGTGGGCAACGCACTGGTCACCAACCCGATCACCAAGCTCATTACAATGACCGGCAGCACGCCTGCGGGCCGCAAGATCATGGCGGCAGCGTCGGAAGGGCTGAAGGAAGTGCGGCTGGAACTGGGCGGCAAGGCCCCCTTCATCGTGATGGAGGACGCGGACCTGGACGCAGCGGTCAACGCTGCCGTAAGCGCGCGGTTCATGAACTGCGGGCAGGTCTGCACGGCCAATGAGCGCACCTATGTGCACACGGCCGTCTATGACACGTTCCTTGAGCGCCTGCGCGCGAAGATCGCGGCGCTACGCACCGGCAACCCGCTGGATGAAAAGACCGACATGGGCCCCAAGATCAGCGCGGCCGAGCTGGAAAAGGTGGATGACATGGTGCGCCGTGCGGTGAAGCAGGGTGCCAAGGTCGAACTGGGCGGCAAGCGCCTGACCGGCGGGGAATATGACAAGGGCAATTTCTACGCCCCCACCCTGCTGACCAACGTGTCGGGGGACATGGACATCGTGCAGAACGAGGTGTTCGGCCCCGTCCTGTCACTGATCCGGGTGCGTGACTTTGATGATGCCATCACCCAAGCCAACAAATCGCGCTACGGGCTGTCGGCCTACATGTTCACGCAGAACCTCAAGAACATCATGCGCATGACCACCGAACTCAACTTTGGTGAGATTTACGTCAACCGCGAAGGCGGCGAGGCGGCGCAGGGCTTCCACCACGGCTACGGTGACAGCGGCATTGGTGGCGAGGACGGCCAGTACGGCCTCGAAGCCTATGTCGATACCAAGACCATCTATCTCAATAGCTGATCACGGTCAGGCAATACTTCCGATGGCCCGGCAACATGCCGGGCCATTTTCCGTTTCAGAGCTGGCGCATCCACACGGTATCCACCGCATGATCCGGTTTCTTATGCATGACGACACGGGCGCGTTCACGCGTGGGCAGGATGTTCTGCTGCAGGTTGGGCAGGTTGATCCGCCGCCAGATGTCACGCGCCATGCGCTCGGCCTCGGCACGGGGCAGGTCGGCGCAGTGATGGAAATACGATGTCGGCTTGCGGAACGCGGTGCGTTGCAGCAGCAGGAAACGCTCGACGTACCAGTCCGCGATCACATCCGTATCGGCATCAAGATAGATCGAGAAATCAAAGAAATCCGATGCCATGAACGGCTGTTCAGAGACCGTCTGCAGCACGTTCAGCCCCTCGAATATCAGGATGTCGGGCTGGTCGATCACCTGATAGCGGTCGGGCACGATGTCATAGGCTTCGTGCGAATAGACCGGCACCTTCAGATCGCGCACGCCCGCCTTCAGCGCCGCGAGGAAGGAAATCATCTGCCGCAGGTCATAACTTTCGGGAAAGCCCTTGCGGTGCATGAGGTTGCGCTGCTCCAGCACCCGTGTGGGGTGCAGGAAGCCATCCGTCGTGACCAGCGCCACGTTGGGGTGGTCGGGCCAGCGCGACAGCACCGCCTGCAGCAGGCGCGCGAACGTGCTCTTGCCTACCCCCACGCTGCCCGCAATGCCGATCACGAACGGCATCCTAACCATGGGCGCGCCGATGAAGGCGCTCTTGACCATGTTGTTCAGGCTGCGTGTCGCCATGACATGCAGGTTGAGCAGGCGCGAAAGTGGCAGGTAGATCTCGCTTATGTCCTCAAGCGAGACCGGCTCGTTATGCCCGCGCAGCGAGGCGATGTCAGCCTCCCCCAGCGACTGCGGCACATTCGCACGCAGCGCCGCCCATTCGGGGCGGGGAAAGATCATGTAAGGCTGCACCGTACCGTGGGCGGGATGGGCGGAGATGACAGGACCGGCGTCCAGCATACAGTTCTCCATGCCCTTGTCCTTTCTGCTGTGGCGCCTGCCGCTGCGCGCAGACCATCTGCCGCGTATCACCATCGCCCCCGCCAATCCAGACAATGCCCGCCCAAATTAGCGTGTACACCCGCCAGCAACCGCCCCATTCCGGGCATCCTGACACAGACGTGACAATTGTGACACAC
Source organism: Komagataeibacter melaceti (assembly GCF_003403295.1). Lineage (GTDB taxonomy): Bacteria > Pseudomonadota > Alphaproteobacteria > Acetobacterales > Acetobacteraceae > Komagataeibacter > Komagataeibacter melaceti. The sequence goes on from NZ_QUWV01000047.1 coordinate 19,270, forward strand.
CCCGTCCCCCCCGCGCCAATGGTATAACCCCCGCGCGGCAGACCGCATCATCAGGACATCGCCATGAACGATACGCCCATCCCCCCGTTCCCCACCGGACAGCAGGCAGCCACCGCCACGCAGTGGACGGACGCGCGCGCCCGCACCGCCCTGCGCGCCATTCTGGACGCCGCCATCCGCAGCGCCATGCCCGCCGTCGTGCTGGCCCGCTACCTACCGCCCCGCCCACGGGGGAAATGCGTGGTGGTGGGCGCGGGCAAGGCCGCGGCCTCCATGGCGGCGGCGCTGGAAGAGGCATGGCCGGATGTGGAACTGACCGGCTGCGTGGTCACGCGTGATGGCCATACCACGCCCACCCGCCGTATCAAGGTGTTCGAGGCCGCCCACCCGGTGCCCGACAGCCGTGGCGAGGACGCCGCCCGCGCCATGCTGGCCGCCGTTTCCGGCCTTGGGCCGGATGATCTGGTCATCGCCCTGATTTCGGGCGGGGGATCGGCGCTGCTGGAACTGCCCAAGCCGGGCGTCAGCATGGATGACATCCGCGCCATCAACCGCGCGCTGCTCCATTCCGGGGCCAGCATACGCGACATGAACGTGGTCCGCCGCCACCTGTCCGCCATCAAGGGTGGCGGGCTGGCCATGGCTGCCGCCCCCGCGCGGGTCGTGACACTGGCCATAAGCGACGTGCCGGGCGATGACCCGCTGACCATAGCCAGCGGCCCCACGGTCATGGACCCGACCACGCCGGCCGATGCCCTGTCCATCCTTGCCCATTACGGCATCACGATGTCCGATGCGGTCAGGGACGCGCTGGTGCAGACAGCGCCCGACACCCATATGCCACAGGCGGAATTCACACTGATTTCCACCCCCCTCATGGCGCTTCAGGCCGCTGCCATCACGGCGCGCGAATACGGGCTGAACGCCCTGATACTGGGGGATGCGCTGGAGGGAGAAAGCCGCGACGCAGGCACCATCATGGCGGGCATCGCCCTGTCCACCCGGCTGCATGGCCTGCCCGTGGCCGGGCCTGCGGTGCTGCTTTCAGGGGGTGAGACAACGGTTACGATCAACCCCTCCGGCCCGCCGCCGGGGCGTGGGGGGCGCAATACGGAATTCCTGCTCGCCATGGCCACGGCCCTGCACGAACAGCCGGGCATCTGGGCCATTGCGGCCGATAGCGACGGTATTGACGGCACGGAAGATGCGGCGGGCGCCATCATCACCCCCGATACCCTGCCCCGCGCCCGCGCGCTGGGCTGTGACCCGCGCCACTACCTGCGCGCGCATGACAGCTACAGCATGTTCCAGCAGACCGGCGATCTGGTCATGACCGGCCCGACACTCACCAATGTCAATGACATCCGCGCCGTGCTGGTGACCTGAACGGTAGGCAGGGCCAGGGGCCAAGCACGCCCCTGCCCTGCCTAGTTCGCGGCCTTGCCCTGCCGCCCGTAGCTGACCTGCGTATCCGGCACGACAAAATGCTTGCCGTCCTCGCTATCGCCCGCATCGTCATCACCGGCCTGATTGGGGTCATAGCCGGACGAGATCATCTGCATTGCCGCTGAATCCGGCGGAGTGTGATAGGCCTCGGTCGCCCCGTCATCCGCCGAACTGGTGGGATCGGGCAGGTGCTTTGTCGAAAGCGGGCGCAGCGCCTCACGCGCACGGGCAAGCTGCCGCCCGCCCGCAGCCCCGGCGGGGGGCGGGGCCTCATCTACATCGACCGGATCGTTATTGTCGTCATGCCCCGCGCTACAGGAAGCAAGACAGGCCAGCAATCCGATCATTGCAAGACGCGGTCTCATTTTCAGCAGCCTTACCCCATCCTATCCCGCCCTGAAAAAACAGGCATGGCCCGTAGGGGAAAAACGCCAGCCTACCCCCACGGCCCCGGCAAGGGGGGCGTTCAGCCCTCGCCGTCTTCCTCGCCCGTATCATCCACCAGCATGGCTTCCGCCACAACACCCGCCTGCTCACGCACGCGGCGTTCGATATCGGCCGCCATTTCCGGGTGGTCGCGCAGGTACTGCTTGGCGTTCTCACGCCCCTGCCCGATGCGCTGGCTGTCACAGGAGAACCATGCGCCGGATTTCTCGACAATGCCCGCCTTCACGCCCAGGTCGATCAGTTCACCAACCTTGCTGATCCCTTCGCCATACATGATGTCAAATTCAACCTGGCGGAAAGGCGGGGCCATCTTGTTCTTGACCACCTTGACGCGCGTCTGGTTGCCCGTGACCTCGTCCTTGTCCTTGATCGAGCCGATGCGGCGGATGTCCATGCGCACGGAGGCATAGAACTTCAGCGCGTTGCCGCCTGTCGTCGTTTCCGGGCTGCCGAACATCACGCCGATCTTGAGGCGGATCTGGTTGAGGAAGATCATCATGGTGTTGGAGCGCGAGACCGAGCCGGTCAGCTTGCGCAGCGCCTGGCTCATCAGGCGCGCATGCAGGCCGACATGGCTGTCGCCCATGTCGCCCTCCAGTTCCGCGCGCGGCACGAGGGCGGCCACGCTATCGACCACCAGCACGTCAATCGCGCCGGAACGGACCAGCGTATCGGCAATTTCAAGCGCCTGCTCACCGGCATCGGGCTGGCTGATCAGCAGGTTGTCCACATCCACGCCAAGCTTGCGGGCGTAGCCGGGGTCCAGTGCGTGTTCGGCATCGATGAAGGCGCAGGTGCCACCCTTGCGCTGGGCCTCGGCAATGGCGTGCAGCGCAAGCGTGGTCTTGCCCGAGCTTTCAGGGCCATAAATCTCGACAATGCGGCCACGCGGCAGGCCGCCAATGCCCAGCGCAATATCCAGCCCCAGCGAGCCGGTCGAGATTACGGCCACTTCCTGTGTGGGCCGTTCCCCCATGCGCATGATCGAACCCTTGCCGAACGCCCGCTCGATCTGGCTCAAGGCCCCTTCCAGGGCCTTGCTTTTATCTATACCCGGAGCCTGTGCCATAGCCTGCCTACCTGATGCTTGAGGAGATGAAACCGAGAACGGGCATCCTGCCCCGCGCCGCCCGATTACAGGGGCGATGCGTCATATCGGTCAATATGGAACAAAACGGGACCATTTACAATGCCCCGCCCAGTGCTTTCCATCAATCATACTCCGGTGCGGGAGAACCGCGCGCCTAGCGCGGCCCCAGCGCCAGCCCCGCCCCGCGCGGATCGGTTGCGGCCACACAGGTTGACGGGTCCCCCGGCAGTCCGTGCGGGCAGGATACGGCGTTGACACGGCCCTGCGTCGTGACCGGGTGGGCATCGGGTGTCTGCCCGGCCATGATCTGGCGCATTGCAATGCCCACGGCGGCGGCGGCGTCATTCTGGCCCGAACCGGCAACAGCGGCGCGGAAGGCACGGCCCTGACTGGCAACGGCCGCCGTCAGCAACGGTTGCGGCACACGTGCGGGCGACGCACCGAGGATGATGCCGGTATTGCCCGCCATGCGCCCCGTGCCGAACAGGTTGTCCATGCTCAGGCTACAGGCCACCGCCATGCCGCCATGATCAACCACCGTGAACGAGGTCGAGGCCGGGAGCGCGGGCAGAAGCCCCCCTGTCGTCCCGCCACCGGCATTGACGGCGGCCTGCGCGCGGCGGGTCAGGTCATCGGATGCACTGCCCGTATGGCTGCCATTCTGGGCGCGCCACGCGGCAACACTGGCCTGCGCGCGCTGTGTCGCGTCAGATGTGGAGGCGGCACGGAACGCCACGGCGCTGCCCAGCCCCCCATCGGCGGGCGGCGGCAGGAACGCGACCTGCGTTTCACCACTGTTGATGACCAGCGGCTGGCTTTCGGTCGGGATTGCCCCGCGCAGGTCGGTCATCTGCAGGCCACCGCCCGCCGCCTGACTGCCCGCGACAAAGGACTGCCCCAGCGCGCCGTTATACAGGTCGCCAACACCCATGCTGCGAATCTGGTCCAGCGCGCCGGACAGGTGCGTCTGCACCAGCGCATCGCCCTCGGCCAGCGCCTTGCCGTCCGACCGGCTGAACACGGCGCGTATGCCCGCATCGGCCAGCAGGGGCACCTGCACGGCCGCAAGGTCGGTGGCCAACTGGCGGCTGACATTGATGCCGTTCGCCGCCAGCGTGATCGCATCGGGCAGCAGTTCCGAGAACGCCGCCGAACCATATTGCAGGTGCATGAGATAAAGCCCGCGCGCCAGCATCGGTACCGAGGCCGGACGGTCCGCGCGCGGCATGCCGGGGCCAGTGACCGTGCCCGCAACAGGCATGAACATGAAGGCCCGGCCGCCATTCTGGTCACCCGGCCTGTAGGCCAGGCACGCCCCGCCCGCCCCCAGCGACGCGCGTGAGGGCAGCGTGACCGACAGCGCCATGCCCATGGCCGTAGCCGCGTCCGCCGCGTTCCCCCCGCGCTGGAGGATGTCACGCCCGACCAGTGTGGCCTCCGGCTCATCGGCCGAGACCATACCAATCAGCGGGCCGGGAGATGGCCCGAACATATGCGATACCAGCCGCACCGGAGAATAGCGATGCAGCGAACACCCCGCGACCGAAATGGCCAGAACAGCCGTAACCGCCGTACGCATATACCGACGGACAAGAGGTTTGATCGAATGCTCAGGCACGCACGCTTCTCCATGGGGCAGGTCGGCTTTGTTCATGGCTGCCCGTACACGACCTATGCGTGCGCATGACAGACCCTTCACGACTTAGCGGCCTTATGGCCACCCGGCAACAGGCTGCGGCCCCTGTGGCCTGCATGGCCATTCCTTTCCCGTGCCCGATCCTTTACAGACACCCTATCCCGACATGACAACGGAGCAAGCCCGTGACCTTCATTTCCCCACGCCGGTCCCGTCCACGCCTGCTGCACGCCGTGCTGGCCGCCGGGGTGATGGGCGCCATGGCCGGGCCGGTTGCACTCCCCCCCGCCTACGCCGCCGATACGGAGGCGGCCAGCAGCTTCACCCCCGCCCAGCGGCAGGAAATCGTGGGGATCGTGCGCGAGGCGCTGAAGACGGACCCCACCATCCTGTCCGACGCCATTGCCGCGCTGCGCAACTCGGCCAATGCCGCCCAGCAGAACGCCGCGCGCACCGCGCTGGACAGCCACCGCGCCGAACTGCTGGCGCCGGCAGCGAATGACGGCGTGCTTGGTTCAGCCACAGCCCATGCGACGGTGGTGGAATTCTATGACCCGCGCTGCCCCTACTGCCGTAAGGTGCTGCCCGACCTCGACCGCCTGACGCATGAAGATACGGACCTGCGGATTATCGAGAAGGTCATCCCAGTTCTGGGTCAGGGCAGCCTCATCGCCTCACAGGCGCTGGTGGCGGCGTTCCTCCAGGGCGGGCAGGACGCCTATTTCCGCATGCAGCGCGCGGTCATGAATGATTCCACCGCGCCCACGGTCGAGCGCATGCGCACGCTGGCCACCCAGTCCGGCCTGAACGCAACCCGTCTGGCCACCGACATGAACAGCCAGAAGGTGACCGCCATACTGGAGGCGAACCTTGAGCTTGCGCGCGCCATCGGGCTGGATGGCACGCCCACTTTCGTATTCAACGCCCGCCAGATCATTCCCGGCGCGGTGGATTACGATGCCCTGAAAAAGGCCATCGCCCAGAATCGTCAATAAAACAGGAAAAGTTTTCGGGTGCCGCCTTTTTTACAAAGGCGGCCTGCCTGAGGTTTTCTGAAAACAGCTTCACCAGAAGCTTCTTTTCAGGCGGCTCCTGACAAAGCCGCTGACCGGCCCGCCCCCACCAGTTATGGCCGGGGGCGGAGGCCATCAGGCCATGGCGGACACCGGCTCGGCCTTGAGGTCGTTCAGGCGCAGCAGGTGGGTCAGCGCGGTCACCATGTCATCCATCATCGCATCCGTATGGAACGGCCCCGGCGTCAGGCGCAGGCGCTCGGTCCCGCGCGGCACGGTGGGGTAATTGATGGGTGTAGCGTAGATATTGTAATCGCTGAGCAGCCGGTCGCTCAGTTCGCGGCAGCGCTTGGCGTCGCCCACCGGAATCGGGACGATGTGGCTCGGCGTCATGGTAAAGGGCACATTGGCCTTGCGCAGCTTCTCACGGAAGGTGTTGACGCGCTCGAACATGCGCTCACGCCGCCAGCCGTCCTTGCGCACCAGCCGCACGCTGGCCAGCGCCGCCGCCACCACGGCAGGCGGCAGCGATGTGGTGAAGATGAAGCCCGAGGCCGAAAGCCGCAGGTATTCCACGATATCGCTCGACGCGGTGATGTAGCCGCCATGCACGCCAAAGCCCTTGGCCAGCGTGCCCTCGATGATATCGACCTGATCGGCCACGCCGTCGCGCTGGGATACACCGCCGCCTTCATCGCCATAAAGGCCCACGGCGTGCACTTCATCCAGATAGGTCATGGCGCCGTATTTGCGCGCCAGCGCGCAGGTGCCCGCGATGTCCGACACATCGCCATCCATGGAATACACGCTCTCGAACGCGATGAGCTTGGGCGCGTCCTTGGGGGCGGCGGCCAGCTTGGCCTCAAGGTCGGCCAGGTCGTTATGTTCGAAAATGACGGTGCTGGAGCCGCGCGCGCCCTTGATGCCCGCGATCATGGAGGCATGGTTCAGCCGGTCGGAAAAACAGATCCAGCCGGGCATGGAGCTCAGGATCGTCTGGAGCGTGGCCTGGTTGGACACGTAGCCGGACACGAACAGCAGGCCCGCTTCCTTGCCATGCAGGTCGGCCAGTTCGGCCTCGATGGCGGTGTGCACGGGGCTGGTGCCCGCGATGTTGCGCGTGCCGCCCGCGCCCGCGCCGTGTTCATGGATTGCCTGGATGGCGGCCTCGACCACGGCGGGTTCGACGCCCATGCCAAGATAGTCGTTGGAGGACCAGACCACGACCTCCCGATCCTGCGGGCAGGCCGGGGTCGAGGGGGTGGCGACGGTTTCCGGCTGGTCATACAGGGGGTAACGCTCCGCCTGACGCGCCAGTGGCGTAAACTGCCGGTACCGCCCCTGTGCGCGGATGCCCTCCAGCGCCGTCCGGCAGAACCGGAAGAACGGATGTCCATCCACATGCTTACTGGACACTGCTGCTTTTCTCCATGCACATCCCGGCTTGCTGTATTCCGGGGCCTTGTTCACTACGGTCACCGTCCGGGTGGCCCATGCCGGGGCGCTGCGGCGGAAAGCGCGCAGCGCTATTGCTGGCGGTTAACCACCATTGCGGTACCCTTTATGGCATGATGGCGGCGGTAATTGCAAAACCGCATTGGGCTACTGCACGTAAACGCAGATCTGGGTTGCGCTTGTGGCGGAGACGCTGCGGGCGTCCAGTTCCGTCTGGGCGCTGCCCGCGCCCGCGTCCATGACCGCCTGCAACACGGGCTGGCCATCCGCATCCACGGCGTGGCGCATGTCCGGTTCCGCGCCATCGGGGCCGGAAGGCACCTCCACCACCACGGTAAACAGCGCATTGGGCCGGCGTGACAGCGCATCCGCCACCGCAGCCCTGACCGCGGGCTTCCACTGCGCATCGGGCGTACCCGCCACGATGGTCACAAGGGCGGGTCGGTCGCTGCCGGGCACGGGCGGCGGCGGGGTTTCGGGCAGCACCGGCGGGTCGCCCGCATGGCGGTCAAAGGTTTTCTGGCTGACCAGTTCGCACCCCGCCAGCACCGGCAGGCACATGACGGCGGCCAGGGCGGCACGGCGGACAGAAGGGCGTGACAGGGCGGACATGATTCCCAACCGATACAGTATCCCCCCCGCCCGGCATAGGGGCTGGCCGGGTGCAATATTGCGACCGGGGGCGCGCGACGGTAGTCATGGGCTGCGGCGCCCGCCGATCCTGCCGCGCACATGGACAACGCTGAATGCCAGAAGACCAGTTTCCCCCACCCCGGACCGAGGCCGGGCCACCGCCCCCGGGCATGCCTGAACGGGTGGCCACGGCAATCCGCCATGCCATCGACATCCATGAACCCGATGCCCGCCATGCGCTGCAGGCGCGCGTCATGGCCGGGTTCTGCGCGGTGCTGTGGAGTCGCTTCCTGCGTTTCGACCCCGCCAGCCCGGAATGGCCGGACCGGGACCGCTTTATCGTTTCATCACCGCTCTACCGGCTCATTCCGCGCATCATGGTCGAACTGTCGGGACAGACACCCGCCCCGCCCGCCCAGGCCACACCGCAT
>NZ_QUWV01000048.1 GCF_003403295.1 Komagataeibacter melaceti
GGACACGATATGTGTCCTGCTCCCGTTGTCTCCGGTAAAAAGGATTGGTTCCCATGAAATACCAGCGTTTCCGGCTCTCCGATGAGGACCGCAGCACGATCATCTCCGGTGTTTCATGCGCAACCCTTCTTGAACGTGGCGGCTATCGTCTCGACAAGGCGAAGAGCACGCGGAAATGCCTCAAGTATCGCGATGGCGCGAACCACGTCGTCGTCAACCATGAGGGACGGGGCTGGTGGCATGCGAACGGAGACGGGAAAGGCGACGTGTTCGCACTCATGCGTCACCTCCATCCTGAAATGGCGTGGCGCGATGTCTGCCTTGAACTGGGGCGTCTCATCGGCGTGGAGCCGGAAGGGGCCGTTTATGTCCGCTCCCGCCCCGCCGCCACGGATACCCGCCGGCCTGCGGAGCGTTGGGCGCAGAAAAAGCCCCTTCGTCGCGGTGGGAAGGTCTGGAACTACCTTGTCCGCGAGCGTTGCCTGCCCGAAGATGTTGTCCGGCGCGCGGCCATGAAGGGTTGCATCCGTGACGGGTATCATGCCGCCTGGTTCGCCCATACCGACGCGGACGGAAATGTCTGCGGGGCGGAGCTGCGCGGTCCCGATACGCATATGTGTCTCGGCGGCACAGTGAAAACCCTGTTCCGTTTCCAGCCCGGCAGCGCGGCGCAGGTCCGTCGGCTGGTGGTCTGCGAGGCCGCCATAGATGCGCTCTCCTTTGCGGCCCTTGACCCGGTGCGGACCCCGGACACCATGTACTGCTCCACCGGGGGCGGCATGGGGCCGGAAACCATGGCGGCGCTCCGGGCGCATCTGGCCGACATGCGGCAGGTTCCCGACGCGGTCCTGATTGTCGGCACCGACGATGATGACGCTGGCGATGGCTTCGCCGATATACTCTACGGACTGGCGGAAGACGCTGATGTGGCGTTTGACCGCCGCCTGCCGCCCGACCGTTCCAAGGATTTCAACAGCACACTCCAGAACATGGCCGCAAGGGCGGCCTGAAGGATTATAATCATGACCAGTTCCGACAAGGACCGTGTGGCCTACGAACTCTCCCTGCTGACCAGTCTGGGTGAAGAAGTCGATACCCTCCTTGAGGCGTTCCTTCGGCATCCGGACGCGCCGCGTTATCTTGCGCGGACCCCACGCCTCGGCAATGACATTCCCTGGGTGCTTGTCGCCTGCGATGGCGACGTTTCAAACGCGACCGGGCTGGTTGTCGCCGGGACATGGGACGGGAAGGGCTGGGATCTCGACGGCGGCTTCACCCTGTTCACCTGTGGTGGCGAAGCCAGGGGCGAGTTTCTGGAGGTAGCCGGATGGGCTGGACGGATACGCCGTCTGGGGACCGTGCCGGGCACCGGCCCCCTGCGTCCGGACCTGATCGCGCTTCAGGGCGAGCTTGCCGAGGCAACATTCCATTGGGCGCGCAGGGCCGGGCTTGTCCGGGAATGGGCGGCAGGCGCCAGCGTCAGGGGTGACAGTGCCTTTCCCCAGACATTTGTCGAAATGCGCTTTGGGCCAGACTGTTACCGGGGGCTCGTCATCGCGGGTGACAGGGATCGCAATGACCGCTGGGATTATGACGGGGTGGTGACACTGCTCCTGCCTGGTGGAGCCACGGTGGACCTGGACGCGGCGCAGGCGGATATGGTGGAGGAGCTGGTCGATGGCGGGCATGCAGACAGTTCCCGGTGAAGGCATGCTGGCAGGGCTGACGCCACCACAGCGACAGGCTGCCAGAAAGGAAGGTGCGGTTGTCGTGCTTGCGGGCGCAGGGACAGGCAAGACACGCACGCTGGTCGCGGGTGTTGTCGACCGTATTGCGCGGCGGGGCATACCACCCTCCCGGATCCTCGCCGTCACCTTTACAAACCGCGCTGCAGAAGAAATGCGTAGCCGCATCGCGGACGCCGTTGGCGCGGACCGGGCTCCCGGATGGATCGGGACCTTTCATGCCCACGGGCGTCGCCAGTTGCGTAATGATCCCGATATCGCCCGGCTGCGCGAGGGTTTTGGTATCGCGGATGCCGAGGATAGCCGGCGTATCGTGCGCAGGCTTCTGCAGGCCGCGATGGCGGATGGTGCGTTCGAGGAGGAAAATGGAGAGGTATTCAGGCAGCGTGTGAAATCCGTCACCACGCGCATCGCCCTGTTCAAGGATGATCTGGTCCTGCCGCAACAGGCGGCTGGCGTTGTTGAGGAGCTGGTGCAGCGCTACGCGGGCGATGCGCCCGACGACGTCATGGCATGGCATCTGGCGGCGGCCCTCTATCCGGCCTATCAGGCAGCCCTGCGTGAAGCGAATATGGCCGATTTCGGTGATCTCCTGCTGTGGCCGACGGTTACGATGCAACGCGACGAGGCCTATCGGCGGGACTGGGGACGCCGTTTCGACGCCATTCTCGCTGACGAGTTCCAGGATGTGAACCGCCTCCAGTATCAGTGGCTCAGGTTGCTCAGCCAGGACCATGGCGAAATCTTTTCGGTAGGCGACGATGCACAGTCGATTTATGGCTGGCGCGGGGCCAATGTGGCGTATATCCGCAATTTCCTGAACGATTTCCCCGGTGGCGCGATGATCGCGCTGGAACAGAATTTCCGTTCCACGGGACATATCCTTTCGGCTGCGAATGCCGTGATTGCCCTTGATTCCGGTCGCCTCGAAAAGACCCTGTTTACGGCGAGCGGTCCAGGTGAGCCGATCGAGGTCGTGGAATTCAGTGGGGGCCTTGAGGAGGCGCAGGGTATCGCATCTGAAATCGGTCGTCGCCTGCTCGAAGGCGTGGCGCCCGACGACATCGCAATCCTCTACCGGTTCAATTTCATGTCGCGCCTGCTCGAAGAACAGCTTCTGAAGGCAAGAATTCCCTACGAACTGGTCAATGACACGGCCTTCTGGCAGCGTGGGGTCATCAGGGATGCGCTGGCCCTGCTCAGGCTGGCCTCATGTCCGGATGACCTGCAGAGTGATGAAGCATTCAGGCGCGTGATCAACCAGCCTGCCCGGGGTGTTGGCGCGAAAACGCTGGCGAAGATCGAGGCGGTGGCAGAACAGGAGTATATTTCCCTGTTTGCCGCGGCAGAGCGGATGTTTGCATCCGCCACCGGGAAGTCCGCCGGACGGGTGCGGGCGTTCGTGGCCACCATCCGCGAGATCAGCGCCGTGGACAACGCGCCCCTGGCGGAGCGCATCCGTGAGCTTCTCGACAGGACAGGGTACGCGGACATGTACCGCGCGGCGGGAGAGGACGGCCGTGCGGCACTGGAAAACCTTGAGGAACTGGTAGGTCTGGCGGCTGAGTTCACCCCGCTTGGGGATCTGTTCGACCACGCCGCCCTTGGCTCTGTGTCCGGGGCGGCATCCGGTGAAGGCCGGGTCAGGCTCATGACGATCCATGCCGCCAAGGGGTTGGAATATGGCCATGTGTTCCTGATGGGTTGGGAAGACCGGCTGTTTCCATCGGCGTCCAACCCGGATGCTGACGAGGAACGCAGGCTGGCTTATGTCGCACTCACCCGCGGACGGCGACGTGTGGCGATCACCTGGTGTGCATGGCGCGGTGGCCGCTGTGCGGACCCATCGGTATTCCTCTCCGAAATCCCGCCCGCCGCACTGTGTCACGGTTGGCTTCGGAAGCACCGGAAGGGACCATCCGCCACCCGAACCGGCCATCCGGCACCATACGTAAGATGAAGGAGGATCAGACCATGTCCGCAACCGACACCCGCAAAACGCTGTCTGCCGTAAAGGACCTGCGTACGCCCGGACACGCCTGGGCCCACCAGTGCGAGATCTGTGGTGAAGGTGCGCCTTTTGGCTGCACCGACCGCCATGCTGGCCTGCACTGGTTCTGTTCGCAGCATCGCGAGGAAGGCGAGCGCCGCATCCGGAACGGATGATATATCCGATCAGGAAGGCTCCAGAAATCGCGGCCACTCGCCCGGACCCACAAACGGGCGGCGGATACTGCTGTCATGGAAAGATATTCTCACGATACGCATGAAGCATATGTGGGCGGATCGCCGACATATGCCTACGCAAAGCTCCGACGTCTCGCGTTGGTCGCGGGGCGGGAACTCGAGGGGCATGGCGACCGGGTGGCTGCCATAGCGCCGATCGTATTCGATGCGGCCGGGCTGCCCGGGCGCTTCCGGGATCTGCTCCTGACCGGCGCACGGATTCACGACATTGGCAAGCGGCTGATACCGCCGGCCATCCTGTATGCGCCACGGCGGCTGACGGTGGCCGAATGGGCCATCATGACCCGGCATCCCGAACTGGGGATCGCCGTCATACGCGAACATGTCACATATATTCCCCGTATCATCCGCGATTGCGTGCTCCTCCACCATGAGCGGTGGGATGGAACCGGTTATCCCAGAGGCCTGTCTGGCCCTGCCATCCCCGTCATGGCGCGTATCGTCGCCATTGCCGATTTCATCGACGCGCTGGCGTCGCATCGCAGCTACAAGCCGCCCGTGCCCATGGATGTCGTGCGTTCGATCCTCCTGCGTGAGCGCGGCAGGATGTTTGATCCCTACCTGACCGACAGGGCGCTCCGGCATTACGACAGGATCGTTGCGGCATGGCTTGGCATGATGGCTACTGTCCGGGTTCCTGTTCCCGGCCCAGGCATGGAGGTACCCCGTGTCTGACCGGGTTACGCGTGGAAATGGACGGAAGGGGCGCCGACGCCGGGATACGGATCACGAAAAGGTCCAGCACTGTCGGCGTCTTCTGACGGAAGCGCATGGCGCCGATATGCGGCCGCATTGTGACTGCATCCATGATGGCCGCTGCTTTGAACTCGTGGTGCGGCGTGGCGAACGTCTGCAGGACGGCCGGGTGGCGGACACCTATCATGTTGCACGCTTTCCGGGGCAGGACGCCCCGCATCAGCTCCCCAGTCCGTTCCACGAGACGCACGCCCGCCGTAACGGACGCGGCGGCTACAAGGAAGGTGTTGTACGGGATTTCTGGTGGTGCTGGAACGCAGTAGCCGCACCCCGGGAAATTCCCCGGTTCCCACCAGCTGCATAGATCCGGTGGCGCGTCCGGCTTCGCCATGAAGGCAGGGACCGCACGCCCATTGTCGTGGGCGCTGTCCGGACCCACAACCGGGCGCGTCATACTTTCGGCAGACAGATCTGGAGGAAAGAATGGCGCGACGTTCGCTGCGCCGGCCGGTGCCGGTGCCTTATGCACGCATGAACGAGAAAGACCGGGAGCGGGCGCGTGGGCTGATACTTGCCCATGTCCGTAACGCCCTGGTCGCTGGACCCCATGCGGTTCTTGAACTGAGGAAAGGATTGCCGGTCGAGGCTCTGGGTGCCTTCCCGATCGTTCTCAACGAGATGGTGGAGGCCGGGGAAATCGCATCCATGGGACACAGCGTGTATGCCCGTGTGCCGTGGATGCCCGCCACGCGGAAGGTTGTGGCTTCCCCGGTCAAGGACATGGTGTTCGCCGCCCTGTCGGAGCTGGCCCGTGAAGGCAGCCTGCCCGAGGAACTGGCTGAAAATCTGGTCCTGCCTCTCAAGACTGTCCAGCGCGCGCTCGTGGACCTCGAAGGTGAGGGGATGATTCACGAGAGCCGCATACCGGGCAGGTACCGCCCCGTGAGTCGCCGGATGGCGTCCCATGTGCGGCGTGGCGCTGCAGGGCGCATATTTGCGGACGTGCTGTCCCATGCCTGAGATGCAGGGGGCAGGTATTGCCTGCAGACGGCCGCTCCTGCCGGATGTCTCTTCACCCGGAGCCGGGTCGGTCATCCGGTCGGATGGCAGGATCAGGGCCGGCGCCCTGATCCGCGCGTGTCTGGATGATATCGGCTGGCCGCTCCGCCAGGCCGCGCGCCGGTCGGGATTCAGCCGGAACCGTGTCGGGGAGTTTGCGGCGGGCGAACCCGTCAATCCAGAGTTCGTCGAATGGCTGTGTGCGCTGCGTGCCGTCCACAAGCGGTTTCCGTCGCCGCTGGCCCGGTCGATCGTGGTGGCGGGCAACCGTCCGCCGTACCGCAGGCATGAAGTTTTCCGGGCGATTACGATTATCGGCTGGTCTTTCCGCTTTCTGGCTCAGGGGATGGGAGAACACCGCACCGCGCTCCTGCGTCACCTTGATCGGGGCGGTGCTCTTGAGCCGCGGTCGTCGCGCTGGCTGGAACAGCTTGAAACCGGGCATGAGACCTATCCCCGGCCGGAATATCGAAATTGTGCAATGCGAACGGGAGGTTTTTCCGATGTTTGATGAGGGTGATGCAGGTACTGATACGTCAGCCGCAACTGTTGGCGGAATTGCCGCCGACCGGCTGCGCAGTATCATCGAGCGCGTGGAACGCCTGGAGGAAGAGCGCAAGGCTCTGGCTGCCGACATAAAGGACATTTTCACCGAAGCAAAATCCGCAGGCTTTGACGTCAGGACCATTCGCCACATCATTCGGATCCGCAGGCAGGATCCAGCAGCGGTCGAAGAGCAGGAATCGCTTCTCGACATTTACCGTCGGGCGCTTGGCATGTGAGGAACGGCTCTGATGAAAAAATGGCTATGCCGGGCCCTCGGGGTTTCGCCGACCAGCAGGCGTTGTGCGCGATGAAGTGCGATACGCACCTGCGGATAGCCGTCCGGTTTCACCGCCTTGAAGACAGCGCCTCCCGCGTCGGTCCGGCACTGCCGGACAGGCGCGGCATGCAGGTGGCGGCCCTGTGTTGCCTGCTGGCTAGCGACGCATTTGACGGCTTTTCCGTTGTCGATCAGCTGGGAGAGGGCATTCTCCCGAGCGTCCATGCTTCGTTCGTCGTCATGACATGGCCACTGCTGTTGCTGACCGTTGTGGTTTCCCTTGCGACGGGAGGATGGGCTGCACGGGAACTGCGGGGCATATCTTCAGATATGCCCCTTCTGGGATCAGCGCGGCATTTCCTGCGCTTTGGGGTCTTTGGGAC